>JAAZJW010000080.1 GCA_012800145.1 Clostridiales bacterium
CTGACCAACTGACCAACTGACCAACTGACCAACTGACCAACTGACTAACTGACCAACCGACCCCTGCCCAACTGACCAACCGACCAACTTATTTTTCTTCTTCCTTAGCAGCTTCTATTACCTTTTCACTGATTGCTTGGGGTGCTTCCTCATATCTCATAAATTCCATGGAGAAATTGCCCCTGGCTTGGGTCATTGACCTCAGATCCGTTGCGTACTTAAACATTTCTGATTGAGGTGCTTCCGCAATCACTAACTGCATTCCCTTAGGCTGTGGTTCCATGCCTAAAATTCTACCTCTACGTTTATTCAAATCACCCATCACATCACCCATGTAGTCTTCAGGCACCATTACTTCAACTTTTACAATGGGTTCCAACAGTACCGGGTTAGCCTCTTCCATTCCTTTTCTAAATGCTAACGATGCCGCGATCTTAAATGCCATCTCCGAAGAGTCGACTTCGTGATAGGAACCGTCATATAATACAGCCTTGACGTTGACAACAGGATATCCCGCAAGTACTCCTGATTCCAAACATTCTCTTAATCCCTTTTCTACTGCAGGTATATAAGATTTCGGAACTGATCCGCCAAAAATTTCTTCTTCAAATTCGAAATCGGTATCAGCAGGTTCAAAACGGATTTTAACGTCGCCGTACTGTCCGTGTCCTCCCGATTGTTTCTTATGCCTTCCTTGAACGTCGGATTTGCCCTTGATGGTTTCCCGATAAGGAACCTTAGGATCCCCCAGGGTAACATCTACACCGAATTTATTTTTCAGTTTACTTGTAATTATATTGATATGCAGTTCTCCCTGCCCGAAAATAAGGGTTTGCTTTACTTCCGGATTTCTTTCGAAATAGAATGAGGGGTCTTCTTCTGCCAAACGTTGAAGTCCCGAACTGATTTTTTCTTCATCACCCTTTGATTTAGGTTCAATGCTCAATGCAAGTTGGGGTTTGATAAAATCTATACTGTCATATATAATAGGGTCGTTTATACTGCACAATGTATCTCCGGTATTGGTATACTGGAGCTTAGCAATGGACACAATGTCCCCTGCAAATGCTTCCTCGATTTCAATCTGGTTTTTCCCCCTCAACAAAAACAGGGAGCCGACTTTTTCTCTTTTATCCTTGTTTGTATTCAACACTTCCATATCCAACGCCAGCTTGCCGGATTTAATCTTTAAGAGAGAAATTTTACCTACATAGGGGTCAACTATTGTTTTAAATACCTGAGCCGAAAAAGGTTCGTCCGGTTCCAGGGTTCTTTCGATAACCTCATCCCTATTTTCCGGATTATAGCCTTCTCTTGCCGGTATATCCGCCGGCGAAGGTGAATAATGCACCAACATATCCAGCAAAGAGTGGGCACCTATATTTTTAGCGGAGGAACCGCATAAAACGGGAACTATGTCTCCGTTTACAATACCCTTTCTTAAACCTTCCTGAATTTCTTGTTCCGTGAAAGCCTCACCTTCAAAATATTTTTCCAACAAGGCCTCGTCGCTTTCCGCCACGGACTCTAAAAGCATTTCACGAATTGGTTCTACTTGTCCCATCAAATCTTCGGGTATAGGTTTTTCTGCATAACTTTTTCCGTCATATTCTTCTGCAACCATTTTTACAATATTTATATTGCCTACGAAATCTTCGTCTTTGCCGAGTGGAATTTGGAACGGAGTGACCTTATTGCCGAATTTCTCTTTTAGATCATTCAATACTTTATCAAAATCAATGTTTTCACGATCCATTTTATTGACAAAAATAAATGCGGGTTTTTCGTTATCTGTAACAAAGTCCCATGCCTTTTCCGTGCCTACTTCTATACTGTTCGAAGCATCTACTAAAATGACCGCCCCATCAGCAGCCTTCAAGGCACTTTGTACCTCACCTATAAAGTCAAAATATCCGGGTGTATCCAGGATGTTAACTTTATGTTCCTGCCATTCTACCGGGATTGAAGATGTACCGATTGATATTCCTCTTGCAGTTTCTTCTTTATCAAAGTCCGAAACCGTGTTTCCATCCTCGATCCTGCCCATTCTATTAACTAATCCGGTAGAAAATAAAATGGCCTCCGCTAATGTTGTCTTGCCGGAACCCCCATGGCCCAAAAAAGCAACATTTCTAATGTGTTTCGCTTCATATACTTTCAATGCCCTTCCTCCTCGCTATTTGTGCAACTGATTTTTGGATTGTTAGTTGAAATATTCTATACAACTACTGTAAATCCTTTTTTATTTTCAGTAATTTTTAATTACATTAGTTACAAGATATTTTATATGACATGAATTCATTCGTCAATTATTATATAATGACAAATTCATTTATTGATTATCTGAATATAATAGCAAATTCATTTGCCGGTTACCCAACGATAATTGTTTAAGTGCAGCAGCGAATTCATTCGCCGGTTACCTATATAATATTGGAAATAAGATGATTTAATATACCTATTTTTATCTTCGGTATAGTGTTCGGCACTGATATACGTCTACTGTATTAATCAATGTTATCCCACATTTTCCCACTAAAGCCGGTTTTCATATTTATTTCGAGCGACAAAACCTGGGACAAGGATACGGAATGTCCCGGAAATGTGCCCGGATATGTTTTTCTGTAGATAAAAATGTAGAAAAATATGGCTATTTGTATGAAAAAACTGATTGACAATCCGAAAAAAATTACATATTCTATAATTAGAAATTGTTGAATTTCCAGGCTTTGTCGCAAACGCAGGTATGTAAAAGTCCTGGTTATGACCGATGGTTTTTAAAATAGGGGGCAAGGAACCGTACGTTATAAATGGGTGCCTGACATACGGGGAGTTGGTGGCGCAACCGACCTAATTTATAAATAAATTATGAATTAGGTTTTTTTTATTTACATAAAGGAATAAAATGGAACAAAATTATATATAATAAAGACGTTGTGAAATCTGATTTCTCATTAGGAGGATAAATAATGGATGTCCTGTTTAAAGATAAATCCGAAGAATCTAAAATCCTGTTTATATACAGATACATTTCCCTACTTATTACTTCAGTGTTCTATTTATTAAATCAGTTTGAACATACATTATTCAGAAAAATGTTTATTATAGGCTGCTTAACTGTGGCAACTGTAATACTGTCCTATCTTTATCTGGTGTTCGAAGATGCCGCCAACAAAATAAAAGTTCTCCTGTTCATAGAAATTATCAGCAATTCAGTACTGCTTATACCGTCCGGAATGTTGGAAAGCCCTTTTATTTGGTATACATTGAACACAATATTAATATCTTCCCTTACTCTAAAAAAAATGTATTTATGGGCCAATATTTTTCTATATACAGTTGTTATAGGCTTTTTTTCATATGTATATAACGGCTATGAATTAGATATATCGGGTATTTTGGGTGAAAGGTCCGGCTTAATCCTTAGCATTGCAATAATAATAACCTTAGTGCAGGTGTTATCCGTATACATAAAACAAACAGAAATAGAAAGCAAGAAACTCAAAAAGGCGAATAAGGAATTGCAGTTGGCAAACCAAAAAATCAAGGAATCCTTTGAACATATAAAAACATTATACCAGTCATTAGGTGTACTTTCCAACAGGGGTAATATGGAAGGGCTGATAAATATATTATTTGATTACATCAAAAAGATTGTCAAGACCAACCTAGTTTTTTATTATGATATGTCGGATAGTCCTTACAAGGTTATTTCAAAAGACATTAAGGATGGGGCTGCTCTGATTGAAAAAGAAATATCGGATAAGTTAAACAGTATTTTGGAATCAAAAACTATTAACGAAATATGTGTATCAAACGCCAGATATGCGGTTGTACCTATTGGGAATAGTCATCCATATTATGGAATATTAGGTTTTGAAATAGAAGATAGCAAGGAGGGACTACTACACAGGGACAGTATATACCATGTTCAATATCTTTCACAATTAATTTCTATAGCCATTGAAAAGATAGAACTGGAAGAGATGAGTGAAAGACTCATCATTTCAGAAGAACAAAACAGAATAGCCAACGAAATACATGACAGTGTATTTCAAAGGTTATTTAGCATGTCTTGCGGAATTTTTGCCCTGATGAAAAGGTTTCCCAAACTTCCGACCGACAAGGTTTTGGATGAATTAGAGCAGTTCAGGGAGGTCGTGGATGTTGTGATGAAGGATCTGAGGGATAAAATCTACGGATTGAGTTGGAAAAAATCAGGTCGAAATATTTTTATAACGGATATTAAGGGCTATATAGAAGACATCAAAAAATTCAACGAAGTAAATATTCCCTTTACCGTAACGGGTAGCACCGAATTGTTGACCTGTAACCAGAAAAAGGCCCTATACAGGATAATCTGTGAAGGGGTTGGAAACGCGGTTCGCCATGGAGATGCCAAGAATATTGAGGTAAACCTTAATATTGACGCGGAATTTACAAGTCTCAATATCAGGGACGATGGCAGAGGTTTCGACGTTTCATTGTCCTGTAACAACAGAGGATTGGGTATTGAAAACATGTACCAACTCGCAGATTCGTTGGGGGGTTATTTAGAGATAGAAAGTGCCCTGGGGATCGGCACTAATGTGGAATTAGGCATACCGAACAGTGATTTTGTTTTAGACAAAGGGGGTTGTTTCAAACGGGAGGGGGAGATTTTATGAAGATACTCGTGGTAGACGATCATCCGCTCGTACGCAGGGGCATAATATCTGCTTTATCTTTCGATGAGGAAATCAGTGATATTTTCGAAACGTCTACCGTTGATGAATCATTAAAAGTAATAGAGAATAAAAAACCGGATCTGGCAATAGTAGATTTATATTTGGCAGATGCGGATGGATTAGAGATTGTATCGAAATGTAAGGACAAAAATGTAGATACCAAATTTATGATCCTGACATCGTCCTTAAGAAAAAATGATTTTCAGCGTTGTATGGAGGCGGAGGTTAACGGTTATATTCTCAAAGAAGCGTTTGCAGAAGACATTATATATGCCATAGGAGTAATATCAAGGGGGAAACAGTTTATAGACCCCGAGGTCATAAGATATCAAACAACAGTTGTATTGGAAAACGAGACTTTAAACGAGTTGACCCCAAGGGAACATGATGTACTGGAGGAATTGGGAAAAGGGCTTAGTAATTACGAAATAGCGCAAAATCTTTACATCACCGAAAACACAGTAAAGAAACATGTGAGCAGTATTTTGCTAAAACTGGATCTGACCCATAGAACACAAGCGGCATTGCTGGTTAACGGTTCAGTTAAAATATAATTATATTTATAGGACGGGAGTGATAAATTTGAATAAAAGGAAAAGGCCGGGCAAATTCAAAGGCATCTCAGTTATATGCATTATTTTTGTTATTTTTCTGGGCTTGATGGGCGTCTGTTATGGTGTATGGACTGAAAAATTAAATATCAGTACGAGTTTGACCACAGGAAATACGGAAACTTCGGTAACAATAGACGATAGAGACTTGGCAATTGATATATCTGAGGACGGGCGGCTTGTTTATATCGACGGAGAAATATACAGGGATTCCTCAAGGGATATAGACATCACAGTAAAAAGCACAGGAA
>JAAZJW010000081.1 GCA_012800145.1 Clostridiales bacterium
AATCTACTGGGAAAGCGTGTGGATTATTCGGGACGTTCCGTTATAGTTGTCGGACCCGAGCTGAAATTTTATCAGTGCGGTCTGCCTAAAAAAATGGCTCTAGAGCTGTTTAAACCCTTTGTTATGAAAAAATTAGTCGAGGACAATCATGCGCATAATATTAAGAGTGCCAAAAGGATGGTAGAGAAGGTTAAGCCGGAGGTTTGGGACGTCCTCGAAGAAGTAATAAGTGAACATCCCGTACTTTTAAACCGTGCCCCTACACTTCACAGATTAGGCATTCAGGCCTTTGAACCCGTGTTGGTGGAAGGGAAAGCCATCAATCTTCACCCACTGGTTTGTACCGCATACAATGCGGACTTTGATGGTGACCAAATGGCGGTGCATGTGCCTTTATCCGTGGAAGCTCAAGCGGAAGCAAGATTCTTAATGTTAGCCACTAACAATATTTTGGCCCCTAAAGACGGCCAACCGATTACCACACCGACCCAGGATATGGTGTTGGGTGCGTATTACTTGACCATAGGATTGGAAAACATTAAAGGCGAAGGCATGATATTCAGGGATTATGAAGAAATGTTGATGGCATACAATAACGGAATAGTCGGTTTGCATGCCAAGGTAAAAGTCAGGAAAAAATTGAGTGAAGAAGATAGAGGAAAGTTAATTGAAAGTACTGTGGGCAGATTTATATTCAACGAACATATCCCTCAGGATTTAGGATTTGTAGACAGGACAAAAGATCCCTATTCATTAGAAGTGGATTTCTTATGTGATAAAAGTGCATTAGGGAAAATTATAGACAGATGTTTCAGAAAACACAGAAATACACTGACATCCATAATGCTTGACCATATTAAACAAATCGGTTTTAAATATGCCACCCGAGGCGCCGTTACCATAGCAGTAGGTGATATGGAAGTTCCAAAGGAAAAATCAGAACTCATATCACATGCGGAAGAAAGGGTAGACAAATATGAAAAAGCCTTTAGAAGAGGATTAATTTCCGATGAAGAAAGATACGGAAAGGTTATCGAAACCTGGAATGAAATTACCGAAGAAGTAACCGGTGCCTTGATGAAGGGCTTAGATCCTATGAACAATATGTTTATAATGGCCCAATCCGGTGCCAGGGGCAGTAAGAACCAAATTCGTCAGCTGGGCGGAATGCGCGGATTGATGGCAAACGCCACGGGTAGAACACTGGAAATTCCCATTAAAGCAAACTTCCGCGAAGGGCTCACAGTTTTGGAATACTTTATTTCCACCCATGGTGCCAGAAAAGGTTTGGCGGACACGGCACTGCGTACTGCGGACTCAGGATATTTGACAAGAAGATTAGTCGATGTCAGCCAGGATGTGATAATAAGGGAAGAAGATTGCGGTACCACAAAGGGCAGTCTTGTAGGAGCGTTCAAAGATGGGAACGAAATAATAGAGGATTTATATGACCGTATAGTGGGAAGATATGTATTGGAAGATGTAGTTAATCCCGAAACAGGGGAAGTCATTGTTCCAAGCGGCCAAATGGTGCTGGAAGATATGGCGGAAGAAATTCAAAGACTGGGTATCGAAAAGGTCAATATCCGTTCCACCCTATGCTGTAACACGGAACACGGAATTTGTGCAAAATGTTACGGCAGAAATCTGGCAACGGGTGAACCTGTTAAAGTCGGGGAAGCGGTGGGCATCATAGCGGCCCAATCCATAGGCGAGCCGGGCACACAGCTTACAATGCGTACATTCCACACAGGCGGAGTGGCGGGTGCCGATATTACCCAAGGTCTTCCCAGGGTTGAGGAGCTGTTTGAAGCCAGAAAACCAAAAGGTCTGGCCATTGTCAGTGAAACCGGGGGAACCGTAGAAATTGTGAACACCAAGAAAAAACGAGAAGTCATAGTTAGGGACGAAAACGGTGAAGAAACATCCTATACCATTCCATACGGTTCCAGACTGAAGGTAAAGGACGGGGATATTCTGGAATCAGGTGACGAAATCACCGACGGTTCTGTTAACCCCCATGATATATTAAGAATAAAGGGCATTGACGGTGTCCAAAACTATATACTCAAAGAAGTTCAGAGGGTATATAGATTACAGGGTGTCGATATTAACGATAAACACATTGAAGTGATTGTACGTCAAATGCTTAATAAGGTTAAAATTGAAGATGCCGGGGATACAAATCTGTTGCCGGGCAGTCTGGTTTCCACATTTGCATATGAGGAAGAGAACAACAGGATAGTTGCCGAGGGCGGTGAAAAGGCCAAGGGTCAACCGGCGTTACTGGGGATTACCAAAGCGTCCCTTGCTACAGAATCATTCTTATCCGCCGCTTCCTTCCAGGAAACTACCAGGGTGTTGACGGAAGCCACAATAAAGGGGAAGGAAGATCATTTAATCGGGCTTAAAGAAAACGTAATCATCGGCAAACTGATACCTGCCGGAACAGGCATGAAAAGGTATAAATCTATTACACTGGACACCGAAAAGGTCGATGACAAAGATGATGAAATTGAAGAAGAAACTGATGAAATAATCGAAAATGTGATATTTGATAAGGTGGTACAGATACAAAAGTAATTTTTAGAGGCCAAGGGCGGGCGATTTTGCCCGCCTACCAATAAGTGGATTCTTGATGTTATCATGAAATAGCAACAAATTTCAAATAAATAGGTTGACACGGATTTTAACAAATGTTAAAATATTAAGGTGTGCTAATCAAAAGTTGACTTTTTTATAGGTCGGGAGATGGCATTATTTCCCGGATATTTAAAAGGGAGGATACTTTTATGTTGGGGATTTTATCAAGGGAGCAGAATAAAATTATCGGAATAAAACAAACCACTAAGGCATTGAACCATAACAAGGTCAAAACCTTGTTTATATCGGAAGATGCAGAAAAACACTTAGTTGAACATATAGAACAGATTGCAAAAGAGAAAAATATCGAAATAGTTTATGTGGATTCGATGAAGGACTTGGGCAAGGCTTGCGGCATTAATGTAGGCGCAGCTGTAGCCGCGGTCTTAAAATAATTAAAAAGGAGGTGCAACATGCCAACAATTAACCAATTAGTACGCCATGGAAGAAAAAGAGAAACCCGTACTTCTGCAGCTCCCGCATTGCAAAAAGGAATGAACTCCTTGAAAAAGAGAACAACATCAAATGTTAATTCACCGCAAAAGAGGGGAGTTTGTACTGCGGTTTA
>JAAZJW010000082.1 GCA_012800145.1 Clostridiales bacterium
GATAATTAAATTGTATCAATCTCTGTAAGATTATATCAATGTATATGCATTTTATTTTGTTTAAATAAGACTCTTGAAGTAGTTTTAATACTTCCAGGTTGTCTCCTTCTATGTATAAGTTTTCTGTAGTCTCCCAATTTAAACTGTCTTCCTTTACCGGTCTTAAAGTTTTATCTATAGGAGTGCCGGCAGTAACTATAGCCTCTTTCTTCCCCGGCCAAGTTAATTGATATCTTTCCTTATTGCCTTCGATTATTTCATCTGATAATTCCTGCTGTAATAATTCAAAATCTATGGCCCTGACAATATTTCCTTCCTCATCTTTTATTTCTGTAATCACATTGGGAAAAAGTTTCCCTATCTTTTTTATATTTTCATTTATCATGTCTTTTGATTTCATCTTAAGTTTTTCCACCATATTCCCCCCTGTAAAACTACTCAATAAATCCAATAAAAATATCGAGCACCTCATCCAATATATTTTGGGGAGATTTTTCCACGAAAGAACCTCCCCTGGCTATAATATCTAAAGATTTTGCCTGTTCACACATAATCACCCCTGTTGTTTTTGTTTCATCATCTAATGGAACATGAAGGGGGAAACCCCTATCTGTGTTTGTTATTGGACATACTATAGCCATTTTGGTAAACTGATTGAATATATAACTACTTATAACATAGGCCGGCCTTTTCTCTTTTCGCTCATGTCCGGCCTGAGGATTAAAATCAATCAATATAATGTCTCCCTGTTCCGGTATATATGCCATAGGTTACACCTCTTTTCCTACGGAAGGACCGGTATCCCATTCGCGAGGTTTGTAGTCCCCTTTGTATGCCGCTATTCTCTCTTTAAAAGTTTTATGTTTCTTAACAGATGAAATAATAACCTTCCCATCTTCAACCTTTAATTCTACAGTATCGTTTTCATTGAGATTAGCCTTTTCCAATATTGACTTTGGTATTCTGACTCCTTGGCTATTACCCCATTTTTGTATCGTTGTATACATAATATCACCTCTAATTCTAGTATATACATAGTATATACTGAGGTCAATCTAAAGTTACACACATTTATTTTTTATTTAAAAGCTCCTCTAATTCCTTTTGCTTCTTTTGTAATTGTATATTAAAATCCACTTTTCTATTAAACTGTTTTTCTTTTTTAGTCTTTTTCTCCAACCTATCTATTTCTCTTTTTAAACTCTTTTGCCTCTCATCTAATTCCATTAATTTTTCTATATTATCTGCCGGTGTACTTTCTATGGGAATCAGCTGCCTGATGATGTTGTTATATACATCCTCCAGATTTAATCCTTTAAGTATATCTATATTTAATTCGTCCCCCTTCATCCATCCTGATTGATAATAGGAATGAATAACCATCTTATTTTCATCTGTTTTGTTTCTTTCCTTATATGCTATAGATAGTTTTACATCATCCTTGTACTTTAAAATAAATAATATGGGATACGGGATTATCCTGTCTATGTTTTGAAGGACCCCACCGGATATATGTTTTTCTTTTAAATTTATTTCAAATATCTGAATTTCTTCTACCTCTTTTGTAGGTTCCAGATTTGTGGTTTCTTTTGAGAGTTTATATTTCCAGGTTATAGTTCCTATTTCATCTATAAATTTTCTTTCCAGTTTGGTGTCTGCCTCAATTTGTTTATAAAATTTCACCTTAGGAATTCGCCTGTTGAACAGGGTCCTGTCCGGTATATTCAGCATAATTTCACCTACCTTATAACTACGAAAGATATTAATTCAAAATCATCCAGCCCTTCTATGGATTCCAGTAATGCGGTGGTCCCGCCCGCAGTAAAGAGACTGTCTATATCCGATTCTTCATTTACATTGATTATGGATTTTATAGCATCCTCTAACAATCCGGAATACCTGCCCATCCTCTTCCCATCCTTAGTCTCCTTATTAAAAGGCTTATAGGCTTCTTTTATTGGTTTGTTTTTTCCTTTACACACAATTCCCAATACATCCAATATTCTTTTTACTTTTAGATGGGTCACAACTACTTCACCATCATAATCCACATACACCAGGTAAAAGGGATACAGAGCATTTTGTTTATTTACATCAATATCACCATTTACGTTCTTTAGCACAAATACAACCCCGGGATATACGCCCTTTTCCTCATCCCTATTGATGACAGTATGCATGCCGTTAGGAACATTGCCAAGGTCCCCATTTTTCTCTATATAATTTACTAAATCCATCCTAAAATCATTTAATCCCAGGTCGGTAATAGACACTCCAGTATTTATATCCTCTAAATCCAATACCTCATTTTGTAATCGGCTTAACTGTTCTTTTCTATATTCCAAATCCGATGATTTATTAGAAAGTATATTATCATCCCCGGTAGCAGTTATATTGACAATCTCCATTTTGTCCTCTACCCTTTCCCGGAGATTAATATATTCGTCTAAGGTCATGTTGGGCCAAAAATTTACCAGTTGGATAATGTCATTTTTTGAACCAATTCTGTCGATCCGTCCAAATCTTTGGGTTATCCTTACGGGGTTCCAGTGTATATCATAATTAATTAGATAATCACAATCCTGAAGGTTTTGTCC
>JAAZJW010000083.1 GCA_012800145.1 Clostridiales bacterium
GCAACAAGTTTAATGTATCTATTGTTGAAACGGATGAGCAAAACACACATCAAACCATTATATTAGGGCTTGCTTATGTGTCAATTAATACAGTTCAGGCAGATCGCACCTTTGAACATATTCTCAACTTTATTGAAGATAACACAGATGCGGAAATGGTGTGCGTTGTACATGAAACAATATAAATTTGTGAGGCACAGACAAGGTGATGAACAATAGATGGGTAATTATAAAATAGCTTGCTTTGATGCTTATTACCATAAAGATTATGCTAAAACCTGTTGTATACTGTTTGAAACGAGACCCATTGAAAAAAGCATATTCGAATGCTGCAAGATAACAAGGCCAATAGAAGAATACATACCGGGCGAATTTTATAAAAGGGAGCTGCCGGGTATACTTGAGGTCTACTGGGAGATTAAAAGGGATATCAACCTGATCATAATTGACGGATATGTTTTATTAAAAGATGGCAAAATGGGGCTCGGTGGACATTTATACAGGTCACTGGAAGGAAGGGTCCCTGTTATTGGGGTTGCAAAATCCTACTTTGTTAACAGTGAAGATTACATAAAAGTATACAGAGGTGAAAGTAAAAAACCATTATATGTTAGCAGTATAGGAATTGAAACAGATTTTGCTGTAAATCTGATTAAGAATTTAAATGGTGAGCACAGAATACCAAACATATTAAAAAGGGTTGACAGATTGACCAGATCATAATTATTTGGACAAACAGGGAGAAAAAATAATGGAAAAGGACTACACGTATGAGGTTAACAACGAAACATCCGATTTAAATCAGAACAATATATTGAAACCTTACGGGTATCAAAAATTATTCAGCCAGGTTGTAGATTTGCATCTGGATAATATAAATTTAAGCATGGATATGACACTGGAGCGGGATTTGGCATGGGCACTTGTTTCCTTGTCTGTGGAAATTATTGAACCTGTTAAGGGAATAACTAAGATGCATGCACAAACATGGCATTCTCAGCGCAAGGGACCTTTTTTCCGAAGGGAATTCTCATTCAAAAATAAGGAAGGTAAAACCCTTTTTCATGGAAGCAGTTTTTCTGTATTACTTGATATAATCAAAAGAACAATTTATCGCAAAAGGGAGCTTCCTTTTGACGTGATCAAACCTGAACCTGATGGGGATTTCACCATTGAAGCTAGCCCGACAGCTAATGTTAATTCGGAATTTAAAAAAATACACCAACGCAAAATATATAACAGCCATATAGATTGTCTTGGGCATGTTAACAATATTTATTACGGTAAATTTGCCTATGATGCTTTCTCTGAAGCTGAATGTACGAATATACATAATCTAAAGCGGATGGATATATATTTTAAATCTGAGTTAAAAAATAATGATATATTTTCAATATTGAAGGCCTACGAGAACAACAAAATTCTTGTAAGGGGATACAATGATACCGGATCTGAAAATTCATTTGATGCGATATTTGAATTTTAGTGTTTTGGAGATTGCCTAGACATGTGGAGTGGCCAACTCGTTAACGGTAATATGACAATTTATAATAGAAAGCATATGGCATAATTATCGACCTTTTAAGATTAGGGGATACCGGAGTTGTGAAGGATTAAACTACTAAAGAAGTCGAGACACACATGAATTGACTTATCTCAGTGATGTACTAGATATTTAGTTGATAAATAAATTATGATATAATAAATATAGAATACATAGTCAAATAACTAAGGAGGTTTTAAATTATGACTTCCAACTTTATTTCAGCTGAAACCATAAGAAA
This sequence comes from Clostridiales bacterium, assembly GCA_012800145.1. GTDB lineage: Bacteria > Bacillota > Clostridia > Peptostreptococcales > Natronincolaceae > JAAZJW01. The sequence continues at coordinate 1,785 of JAAZJW010000083.1, forward strand.
AAAATAGTGCCCATATTTAAAAATTATCCGGTAAACAAGGCAATACTATTTGGTTCTTATGCAAAAGGTAATGCTACGATAGGTAGTGATATAGACTTATACATTGATACAAGTGGTAAGTTAAAAGGACTTGACTTTGTTGGATTGCTAGAAGTGTTAGTGAATACCTTAGAAATGGATATAGATTTGATTGACAAATCCCATATTGAGCATGATTCTTTAATAATGCGCGAAATAGAAAAGGAAGGTATGGTTATATATAAAAAATCACAGGGTTATTCAAAAGATAATTAGCTATATTGACTCTATATTAAGGTACACCGATAAGGTAATTATATATTTGAAGGACAACGTGTCAAGTACCGGCATTGTGCTGTTACTTCTATCGCAAAGAAAGTTCTATAAATTTTATTCTTGATAACATAGAAAAAAGGCGGTTTTTGAAAAAGGAATGGTGACAATTCGGGTACGTCAGGCTGTGTGAAAAAGCACTTTTCTCGCTTTTTGTCATTCTGAGTGTAGCGAAGAATCTCGTTTTTAGGCCATTTGAGATCCTTCGCTTCGCTCA
>JAAZJW010000084.1 GCA_012800145.1 Clostridiales bacterium
AAAAACGAGATTCTTCGTTACACTCAGAATGACAAAAAGCGAGAAAAGTGCTTTTTCACACAGTCTGACGTCCCCTTTTGTCACCAAAATGTCCGGCACACCGGCAAACCGATATCCGACTTCTAGAAAGTAGGGGAGACCTTTGGTCTCCCGCTTATAGCTCATAATGACATAAAAAGCTGTTCCCTTGTATCATAAACGATTGTTAAACCATTGTTTAACCATTGTTTAACCATTGTTAAACTATTGTTATGTCGCATCATCGGATCTATTCACTTTCTTTTTCATGTTCCAACATCAACGCAATAGAAACTATAAATTGGTCTTTCTCTGTCCTCATAAGAATGACCCCTTTGGTGTTTCTGCCTAACTTCGATATATTGTTCACTTCAAGCCTTATTATGGTTCCGTCATTGTTTATTAACAACACTTCATCTTCTTCGGTTACCATCTTGGCACCTATTAATTGTCCCGTCTTTTTATCCATGTTATAGGTTTTAACACCCTTGCCGCCCCTCTTTTGCACCCGGTATTCACCTATATCCGTTCTTTTTCCGAAGCCACCTTTGCTGACCACTAACAGGTCTGTGTTTTCCTGTACAACTTCCATAGAAACAACATAGTCGTTCGGTGATAGATGGATTCCTTTTACGCCCATTGCGGTTCTACCGGTGCTCCTTACATCATTTTCTTTAAACCTGATGGACATTCCTTCGGCTGTGACCAGGACTATTTCTTCATCTTCATCTATCAAATCTACCTTGATCAATTCATCATCTTCTCTGATACTGATAGCCACCAACCCGCTTTTTCTGGTATTTTCAAATTGATCCAGTTGGGTTTTCTTTACAATACCATTTTTGGTAGCCAACACAAGATATTTTGCATCCCATTTTCTATCTACAGGAATTGTGGCTGCTATTGTTTCTCTGGCCTCAAATGGGATTAAATTAACTATTGCCGTTCCTCTGGCCTGCCTTTTTGCTTCAGGTATTTCATAAACATTCAATTTATAAACTTTGCCCAGATTAGTGAAAATTAATAAATAATCATGAGATGAAGATATGATTAGATTCTCAACAAAGTCTTCTTCCCTGGTAGTAAGTCCTGCTATCCCTTTTCCGCCCCGTCTTTGGCTTTTATAGGTATCGACAGGAAGCCGTTTGATATATCCGAAGTGGGTCAGAGTAATAGCTACATCTTCTTCTTCAATCATGTCCTCTATATTTATTTTTCCAACCTTGGCAGTAATTTGAGTTTTTCTGTCGTCACCATACTTTTTCTTTATTTCCAGAAGTTCTTCCCTGATTATATTGAGTATCAGCCTTTCATTGGCTAATATCTCCCTTAAGTGACTGATAAGTTTTATTACTTCTTCATATTCTTCTTCTATTTTTTCTCTTTCGAGGCCGGTAAGCCTTTGGAGTCTCATATCCAAAATTGCCTGCGCTTGTTTTTCTGATAGATTAAATCTTTCTATCAATCCTGTTTTGGCTGTTTGTCCATCCTTTGACCCTCTTATGAGCTTAATTACCTCGTCTAAATTATCTAAAGCAATTTTTAACCCTTCTAATATATGCGCCCTCTCTTCGGCTCTGTTTAAATCAAATTGTGTTCTACGCGTTATTATCTCTTTTTGATGGTCTAAATAATGAGTCAACATCTCTTTCAGGTTCAGCACCCTAGGTTCCTCATTTACTATGGCCAACATAATAATACCGAATGTATCTTCCATTTGAGTATGTTTATATAATTGGTTGAGCACAATATTAGCATTTATATCCCTTCTGAGCTCTACAACAATTCGCATTCCGGTCCTATCACTTTCATCTCTTAAATCCGAAATACCCTCTATTCTTTTATCTCTCACCAATTCAGCTATTTTTTCGATTAATCTGGCTTTATTTACCTGATACGGTATCTCCGTGACAATAATTTGTTGTCTTCCCTTACTGATTCCCTCTATTTTCGCCCTTGCTCTTATTTTTATTATACCTCTGCCGGTTCTATATGCCGACTCTATACCTTCCTTACCCATAATAATTCCACCGGTTGGAAAATCCGGCCCTTTTACATGTTTCATGATGTCTTCCATATCGGCTTCATTGTTATCTATCAAAGTAATAACACCATCTATTGTTTCACCCAAATTATGAGGCGGTATATTGGTCGCCATTCCTACAGCAATACCGCTTGATCCATTAACAAGCAAATTCGGAAATTTACTTGGCAGCACTATGGGTTCATTGGTGGATTCATCAAAATTCGGTTTATAATCTACTGTTTCTTTATTGATATCTTTAATCATTTCCATAGACAGCCTGGTAAGTCTTGCTTCTGTGTAACGCATGGCTGCGGGACTGTCCCCATCTACAGAACCGAAATTTCCCTGTCCGTCTACAAGTAAATACCTGGTTGAAAAATTCTGAGCCAGACGCACCATTGCTTCATATACGGCAGTATCTCCATGGGGATGATATTTACCTAAAACATCCCCAACGATACGTGCTGACTTTCTGTAGGGTTTGTCAGGTGTTAAACCCAGTTCCATCATTGAATATAATATTCTTCTATGGACAGGTTTTAGTCCGTCTCTCACATCCGGCAGGGCTCTTCCCACAATAACACTCATAGCATAATCTATATAAGATTTTTTCATTTCTTTTTCTATATTTACAGGGATTATTTTACCCATTTTTACACCCTCCACTATACATCTAAGTTTGTAACAAGCCTTGAATTTTGTTCTATAAATTCTCGTCTCGGTTCTACTTTGTCCCCCATCAGGGTAGTAAATATATCATCTGCCCTGGCAGCATCCTCTATAGTAACTTGTAAAAATGTTCTTGTTTCGGGGTTCATTGTAGTATCCCATAATTGGTCGGGATTCATCTCTCCAAGCCCTTTATACCTTTGGATTTCTACATTCCCGCCTATTTCTTCTACCCTTTCTTCCAATTCTTCTTCCGAATAAACATATTCTTCCATTTTACCCTTCTTAAGTCTGTATAGAGGTGGTTGTGCAATGTACACATGTCCTCTATCTATCAATTCCTTCATATGCCTGAATAAAAAAGTCAGTAATAATGTTCTTATATGAGCACCGTCTACATCCGCATCAGTCATAATCACTATTTTATGGTATCTGAGTTTATCTATATCAAATTCTTCACCTATACTGGTACCGAATGCAGTAATCATAGCCCTGATCTCAGCGGAATTTAACATCTTGTCTAATCTTGCTTTTTCAACATTTAATATTTTTCCCCTCAGCGGTAATATAGCCTGTATATGTCTGTCTCTACCTTCCTTGGCACTGCCTCCCGCAGAATCTCCCTCCACTATATAAATTTCACTCAGCGCAGGGTCCTTTTCCGAACAATCTGATAGTTTTCCGGGAAGGGCTGAACTCTCAAGTACATTTTTTCTTCTCGTTAATTCCCTGGCTTTTCTGGCAGCATCTCTAGCCCTTTGAGCCAACAGGGATTTTTCCACAATAATTTTTGCTTCCGTAGGATTTTCTTCTAAAAAAGCTCCCAGTGCCTCTGCTACACTACTTTCAACAAAACCCCTCATCTCACTGTTTCCCAGTTTTGTTTTTGTTTGCCCTTCAAATTGCGGTTCCATAAGTTTAACAGAAATGATACCTGTTAATCCTTCCCTTATGTCTTCTCCTATGAAGTTTACATCCTTTTCTTTTAAAAATCCGCTTTTCCTTGAGTACTCATTGATTATTCTTGTCAGGGCAGATCTGAAACCGCTTAAATGAGTTCCGCCTTCCTGTGTATTTATGTTATTCGCATAACTAAGAATATTCTCGGAAAACGCATTTGTATATTGCATGGCAACTTCCAGTATATTATCGTCTTTTTCTATTTCAAAATATATTATCTTATTATGGATCGGTTTTTTGTTTTTGTTCAGGTGTTTAATAAACTCCTTAATTCCTCCATCAAAATGAAATGTTTCTTTTCTTTCACTTCCTATCCTTTTGTCTGTCAAAGTGATTTTTATGCCCCTGTTTAGAAAAGCCAATTCCCTCAAACGATATTCTAATGTTTCATAATCAAAAGCTACCTCTTCAAATATTTCTGTGTCAGGTCTGAATATTATTGTTGTTCCCTTTTCTTTAGTTTGTCCTATAAACTTTATATCTGCTAAGGGGTTTCCCCTCTCATATCTCTGCCAATACATCTTGCCATCTATTTTGACAGTAGCCTCTAAATACTCCGATAGAGCATTAACAACCGCAACCCCTACACCATGAAGCCCTCCCGAGACCTTGTAGCCACCGCCGCCAAATTTTCCTCCTGCATGAAGCATGGTAAGCACAGTCTCCAGAGTGGATTTATCTGTCTGAGGATGAACTTCTACCGGAATACCCCTTCCGTCATCATTCACTTCTATGGAATTATCATGATTTATAATCACGTTAATATTATTACAGTAGCCGGCCAAAGCTTCATCTATACTGTTATCTACAACCTCATAAACTAAATGGTGCAGTCCCCTCGGCCCTGTTGTACCTATATACATACTCGGTCTTTTTCTTACGGGATCCAAGCCCTCTAAAACTTGTATCTGATCCGCACTATATTCTTGTACCTGCTTATTTCCCATATTCTACCTCCCATTAAAATTACTATTCCATAAAATTAGCCCTTTTTTGTAATGTAAGGGCAGAAATAGGTGAGTAGTAAACTTTAACTCCACTCACATTC
>JAAZJW010000085.1 GCA_012800145.1 Clostridiales bacterium
ATAGCAATTACAGCCAAACAAAGAGAAAACATTACTGTTATAGAAAAATGGATCGGGAATGTTATTACACCCATTCAAAATGTTGTTAATAAGGGAGTTAACGGCATAGGACAAGGTGTCGATTTTATAGCCGGCATAGCTAATTTAAGGATTGAAAATGAAAACCTAAAAAAAGAAATAGAATCATTGCAACAAGAAGTCCTTAAGTTAAATATGACAAGAAGTGAATTGGAGGAATTGAGGAGTTTGAAGTATGCCCTAAACTATATAAAAAATGATGATAAACGTAAAATTATCTCTGCCGGCATAATAGGAAAAAGTCCTAGTAGTTGGTTCGACATATTCACAGTTGATGCCGGTGAAAATCAGGGTGTTGAAAAGAACAGTATAGTCCTTGATTCCAATGGACTTGTTGGGAAGGTTTATGAAGTTGGAGGCAATTGGTCAAAGGTGGTTTCTATCATAGATAACAGCAGTTCTGTTAGTTTCCAGATAATGAGAGATAGCAATCTGCAGGGTATAGTTACCGGGAGTGTTACCAATGAAATAACCGGGTATTTGTTTGATCCGTTAGCAGATATAATTGTGGGTGACAAAATAGTTACCTCGGGATTGGGGACCTACCCGGAGGGGATTATAATAGGTGAAATTGTTGAGATAGATAGATCTGGTGATCATTTATTAAAAACAATCAGGGTGGATCCTGCGGTTAATTTTAGGAAAATAACCAAGGTGATAATAATGGAACCGGTGCAACTCCATTAGTGATAAAGGGGCAACTGATAGTGGGATTGTTTATAATTAGTTTAATTATTTTATTTAATTTGATATTTCAATCCACATTATTTCAATGGATTGGTATATATGGTGTGGTTCCAAACACTGCTTTAATTCTTGTTATGTCTTTCTCTATATACAGTGGCAAGAATAGGGGAGCTATTATAGGTTTTTCTATAGGCATTTTACAAGATGTTGTTTTTGGGCGTACAATTGGTTTGAATGCATTAATATTTATGATTATCGGGTATCTGGTGGGGTTTATGGATCAAAAAATATTCAAGGACAGTTTGCTTATTCCCTTTACCTTGACTATACTAACAACAATACTCTATGAAACAATAAATCTTATGTTGGTATTTTTGCTGGGGTATAGAATAGAGCTGTTAAGTATAATAAAGAAAATGTTGCTAATTGAGGTGATATATAATTCTGTTGTTTCCCTTATTGTTTATTATTATATATCAAAGCTATTCAAATCAGGCCTGATGAAAAAGGGATATTAATTGGGGTGATACAGTTGTTGCTTAAAAAACTGGAGGATAGATATAATGTAGTTTTTTTAATATTTGCCATAATTATTGTTGCCATAGTCTTAAGGTTGGCAGCTTTAATGATAGTTGAGGGGCAAAATTATCGGGAGCAGGCTGAAAACCGGATATTTAAAAACATCCCGTTGAGCGCCCCAAGGGGCGAAATAAGAGACAGATATGGTAGACTGTTGGCTGGCAGTCGTCCCAGCTTTACCGTACAGATTATGAGAAATGAAATAGATAGTAAGAAGATAAACACAGTAGCATTAAAGCTTATAAACATATTGGAGAATAACGGTGATAAATATGCGGATGAATTCCCGATTGTATTAACAGGAAGTGAATATGCTTTTACCTATGATATAGATCTGGCCAACTGGAAAGAAACCTATGGATTGACGGGGGTTGAGGACGGTAGAAAGGCTTTTGAAATTTTGAAGGAGAGATATGATATAAATATAGAGGATCCTGTGGAAGCACAACTTGAACTGTTAAAGGTACCGGGTTTAACTGTTCCTATATACATAAAGGAAGATACCAGGTGGAGATATACTGATATCTTAAAGAAAGAAGATTGGTTGAAAAGTTATGGGTTTAAGGAATATGATGTAGGGGCTATAGAAGTGTTTAACAAAATCAGAAAGGATTATGAAATCCCTGATGATTACTCCTTTGAGGATGCCAGAAAGGTAATGGTGGTACGCCAAAAAATAAAGAGCAGTGGTTACCTGCAATACAACCCGGTAAAAATAGCTCAAGATATTTCGCCACGATCTGTGGCCGGAATAGAAGAAAACGCTTTGGATTTGCCTGGGGTGAGTGTAGTTGTTGAGCCAATAAGGTATTATCCGGAAGGGGAGTTGGCCGCTCACCTATTGGGAAACTTGGGCAAGATTGCACAACAACATGAAATAGATAAATATATCAAGGAATTAAAATATTTGCCCAGTGACATCATAGGTAAAACAGGGCTTGAACATAAATTTGAGGAAGTACTAAAGGGGACGGATGGATACCAAAAAGTAATTGCAGATTCCAGGGGTAGGTTAGTGGAGATTTTAGAAAGGAAAGAACCGATTCCCGGAGGGACCTTGTATTTAACGATAGATGCAAATTTGCAGAAAAAAACAGAGGAAGTATTGAAAGATGTTTTAGAAGCTATTCAAACCGGCGGGACTTATGAAACCAGATGGGGGGAAAATAGTTTTCTGGGTGCCGGTGGGATAAAAGCAAATGCAAAATCAGGTGCTGTTGCAGTGATGGACGTTAAAAATGGAAATGTTTTGGCATCAGTCAGTTACCCTGCCTATGATCCAAATCTTTTTGCTACCGGGATAAGTTCGTCAGATTGGCAGAGCCTGATGCCGGAGAACGAAAGGGATATGTTGTCGCCCAGGCCCCTGATGAATATGGCTTTGAGTACAGCTGTACAACCCGGATCTACCTTCAAAATGCTCGTTGCTGTTACCGCTTTGGAGCAGGGGCTCGATCCGAATTATAAAATTCTGGATAAGGGCTTTATCAGGGTTGGGGGGCATTCGTTTGGTAACTGGTTATGGAACCAGAGCCGCAGGACTATGGGTTATCAAAACCTGGTTGAAGCTATAAGAGATTCCAACAACTATTATTTTTATTCCATAGCCAACGGGTATGATTATGGAGCGGGTAGAACTCTTCCAATTAATATGACTCCGGAAATATTAACAGATTATGCTAAAAAATTTGGGCTAAATGATCGTACAGGCATAGAAATAGACATTCCAAGGGAAAAATCGGGTGGTGTCCCGAGCCTGGAAAGAAAATTGGCAACAGTTAAGGCCATGCTGAATAAT
>JAAZJW010000086.1 GCA_012800145.1 Clostridiales bacterium
CGGGATGACATTTTTCACACAGTCTGGCAGACCCATGTGTCTGCCCAAAAGGTTTTCTATATAATATTGCATGAATAGCCTGAAATAAGATAGAATGAATATATAGTAATTTATTATGGGAGGGTAGGCATGGGGATAAAACAATTAAAGGATATTGATAGAAATTATATAAGTCAAAACTTTGAGCTTGCGGTTTTAATAGGGGATGTTAAGGTAAAGGTGGCAAGGAACGGCAAACGGTTTGCTGATATTATTATACAGGACGCCTCTAAAATGATGGAAGCAAAATACTGGGATTATGAAGATAACGAGGAATTTATAAATTCGATAAGTGCGGAGGAGCCTGTAAATATAAAAGCTGTTGTAGGGGAGTACCAAGGCCAGATCCAGGTTACCATTAAACATATAGAAAAAGCGGATATGGACAGCATAGATATTGTAGACCTAATTCCGACCAGTACCTGGGGTCTGGAAAACATGAAAGAGGGTTTAGACTTTTTCTATGAAAAAGTAACCAGTCCCCACATGAAAAAATTAATTGATAAAATGATTTTTTCTAATGATCATTTTAAAATGTTTTCCACCCACCCTGCGGCAAGGCGGGTACACCATAATTACTACCATGGATTGCTCCAACACACCCTGGAGGTATTGAAATTTTCCTATATAGTAGCTGCCACGAAAAAACTGTCCGAAAGACAAATAGAGCGCCTAATAGTTATGGCAATGCTCCATGATTGGGCAAAAATTATAGAATACAAACCTCTTCCAAATGTCGGTTTTACAGAAGAGGGTATCATGTTGGGGCATGTATTTTTGGGAGCTCATAATACACTGAATGCTATCAACGAAATCGAGGATTTTGATCATGACGATAAGTTGATTATCATAAACGGTATTTTGAGTCATCATGGATACCTGGAATTCGGTTCCCCGGTACTACCAAAAACAGTGGAAGCGCAAATTTTACATCAGGCGGATAAGATGTCAGGGGACATAGAAAGCATAATGACGTTTATATCAGAACAGGAAAATGAAGAAGAAGCCTTTACGAGTAAACTTTGGAACATGGGGACGAATTATTACAAAAAAGGTACTGATTAGCGATGATTTAACGATGGTTTAATGATGGTTTAACAATGGTTTAGCGATGGCTTAGCGATGGTTTAACAACAGTTTAAGGTGGGGTTAACAGTGAAAAAAATGATTTCGTGGAATGTTAACGGAATAAGGGCCTGTGTCAAGAAAGGGTTTTTGGATTATTTTAAAGAGGTTGATGCAGATATATTTTGTATTCAGGAAAGTAGGGTCCAGGAAGGTCAGATTGACTTGAAACTTGAGGGTTATCATCAATACTGGAATTATGCAGAGAAAAAGGGTTATTCCGGTACCGCTATTTTCACTAAGCAGAAACCCATTTCGGTGTTGTATGGTTTGGGCATAGAGGAACACGATAAAGAAGGCAGGGTTACTGCACTGGAATTTGAGGATTTTTATGTAACAACGGTGTATACTCCCAATTCCCAGCCCGAATTGGCGAGGTTGGATTATAGGGTGGAGTGGGATGATGCTTTTAGGGAATATACAAACAGTCTTGCTAAAGAGAAACCTGTGATTGTGTGTGGGGATCTAAATGTTGCCCATAATGAAATAGATCTCAAAGACCCTGAAACCTTCAGAGGGAGTGCAGGTTTCAGTGATGAAGAAAGGGAAAAATTTACCCAATTTTTAGAGAGCGGATTTATAGATACATATAGATATTTTTATCCGAATAAGGAAGAGGCTTATACTTGGTGGTCATATAAACGTAGGGCCAGAAGATATAATGCAGGGTGGAGAATAGACTACTTCTGTGTTTCGGAGAGACTGAAGGAACGATTGGTGAGCGCCGATATACATGCAGATATATTAGGCTCCGATCATTGTCCTGTGGAGTTAGTAATAAGGTAGATACAGAAGCTTCAGCCGTAATACCGGAACGGTAAAATTAAAAAAATATTGATATGGTAATGA
>JAAZJW010000087.1 GCA_012800145.1 Clostridiales bacterium
AATACATACAAGTACAGATATAAAGAAAGCAGCCTTTTAAAGATGGAAAACCTACTTGAAAATTCTAAACAAAATGTAGAATTCGATATCAGGAATAAATATGATTCCATAGACAGCGCATACAGACAAATAAAACTGGCCGATGCCAATGTGGAAAAAGCAAAAGAAGGGCTGAGAATAACGGAACAGTTATATGATGTAGGCATGGCAACTATACAGGATGTAAAGGAATCCGTTGTACACCTATATAGTGCGGAATTAGGCCTTTCTAGTGCTATATCAAGTTATAATTTGGCGGTGTTGGAATATAATAAGGCGGTGCAACTAGGCATAGTGGGGCAATAGAATAGAAAAGACACGAGGGAACGACGCTTTTATACCGAAGGCGCTGTCCCCCTGTGTCTAAAATCCCTCGTAGATGAATTCACCGTTACCTGTGAAAAATATGCATATCAATCCTACCATGACCATATATATCAATATTTTAAAGAAAATCTTTATTCCCGATTTAACCATTTATCTATCTCCTTCGTAAATTCGACTGCACCGAGTTCATAGTTTAAATGCCCTAAATCATGAAAGCATTCTTTTCCGAATGCGTCCGCAAGGTCAATATACTCTATATTGTTGTGTCCCATAATTTTCTTAGCCTTTTCTTCCACCGCAATTACACTTTCGGGTTTTGCAATATAACTGTTCCAGGGGAACCAAACAAATCTCAGTTCTATATCCCTTTCCTTGCAATAATCTATAACATTTTGCAAAGCCTTGTAATTCTTTTCATAACATTCAATGCCCCTGTTCCAATAAAGTTCTTTGTACCCCTCAATTTTTTTATCTATTTCCTCATCAGGTAAAACCCCATAGTACACATATCTGTCCAGATTTGTATGTCTTCCGGTTACAAAATTTTCCCCTTTAAGGATATTGCCAATCCCGTTTATAATAAAAGGATGGAGCCTGTCCCTCTGAAAGTAAAGGTAAGGTTCGTAAACTTTCCGATGCCATGGATACGTAGGATTGGTATCAAGTGTATCCAAGAAGGTAAGATAATTAGCTCCGACAACCAAATCAGTGCCAATACTGACCATGTTCCTTTCCAATATTTTAGACAAGTCTTCTACAGTTCCATAATCCATACCCATATTCACATATCCACTCTTACTTTCCTCTTCGATAAAAGCGGAAATCACCACAGAATTCCCATAAAAAACTTTTTCATATACTTCTTCAGGATGAGTCAATTTGATTTTTTCAAAATCATTTTTTACAAACAGAGTAGATTTTCCTACAGGATCGGCAGATGTCAACAACATATCAAAAATAATAATTGCGATTCCCAGTCCGAATATGAACAAATATGCCCATATCTTTCTTGATTTTTCCCTCTCCGATTTTTTGCCCATAGTTACCTCCACCTATATATTAAACAGTCCTAAAATTACCTTTACAACCTTATCCTTGGGAAGAGTAAATACAAGGGTATTCAGCCCGAATAAAAAATTTGTCAGCAAACATCTAAATGCGAAATAAATCTTATTTGTTGTTCTCCTGTTTAGGGTAGTTAAGGAGAAAATGCTTTCAAAGAATAAAATCATACCTAAATAGACCCCTGCAATCACATAGGGTACATTAAATCCATGCCATAATGCCATTGTTACCATAGTAAAAAAACCGATAATTCCGCCTTGAATTTTAGTAAGCCTTTTCTTTACAATCACCACGTGAATATGATCCTTTATAAAATCACTTAGGGTAACATGCCAAT
>JAAZJW010000088.1 GCA_012800145.1 Clostridiales bacterium
GGGCTTCTTGTGGTGGATGAGGAACAACGTTTTGGAGTAAAAAGCAAGGAAACCTTAAAACAGTTGAAAAAAACCGTTGACGTGTTGACATTGACGGCAACACCCATACCGAGAACACTTCATATGTCGATGATAGGAATCAGGGATGTAAGTGTTATTGAAGAACCCCCTGACGAAAGATTCCCTGTTCAGACCTACGTATTGGCGTATAACGAGTCTGTAGTTGCGGATGCTATTACAAGAGAGATATCCAGGGGCGGACAGGTATATTATGTATACAACAGGGTCCAAAACATCCATAAGGTGGCTAACCAACTGGCACAGTTGGTACCTCAGGGCAGAATTGCCATAGCCCATGGACAGATGTCCGAGAGACAGTTAGAAAGAGTAATGTTGGACTATATGAGCGGAGAATATGATATACTGGTTAGTACGACAATCATAGAAACAGGGTTGGATATTTCCAATGTAAACACTATAATAATCCTGGATGCGGACAAACTGGGATTGTCACAATTATACCAATTAAGAGGCAGGGTCGGCAGATCATTCAGACAGGGTTATGCATATCTGATGTATGAAAAAGATAAAATACTTTCCGAGGTAGCAGAAAAAAGGCTTAAGACCATTAAGGAATTTACCGAGTTCGGCGCGGGCTTCAAAATAGCCATGCGGGACCTGGAGATAAGGGGGGCAGGTAACCTCCTCGGTGGAGAACAACACGGGCATATGGCGGCAATCGGCTACGATCTGTATGTTAAACTTTTGGAGGAAACCGTAAGACAGTTGAAGGGGGATCATATCGAGGAGTTTGAAGATACTATTATCGAGATAAATATCGATGCCTACATCCCTGAGGAGTATATTAAAAACCAGGCTCATAAAATAGAAATATATAAAAAGATCGCATCAATACGTAATATAGATGATATGTATAAAATAGAGGAAGAGATAAGGGAACGTTTCGGCAGCATACCTGTCAATACACAAAATTTACTCGTAATTTCATATATAAAATCCATTGCAAGACCTTTTAAAATAACAGCCATCACCCAAAATGGGAAAAGCATTCGCATTCAATTCAAGGACGATTCCATGATAGATGCGGAGAAGGTCAGCAGTATACTTCATAAATACAATAGAAAAGTAACGTTTAATGCAACATCAGAACCCTATTTTATCTATAAAGTGTCCACAATGGACCAAAACAAAATACTGTCGGAATTAAGAGATATTATAGAGATACTTACTTGCCATTCAGGACATTGAACAATAGCTTAACTATGGTTGAACGATGGTTTAACAATGGTTTAACAATAGTTTAACGATAGTTTAACGATAGTTTAACAATAGTTTAACAATAGTTTAACAGTGGTTGAACGATAGTAGCCTGATTGGTCTTGCCCAATCGTATTCATGGAGGATAGTGGCAAGAAAACCGTGGGGACCGGTCCCATGGTCAGTCTGTTTTGACCGGGGCCCTGTCAGACTGTGTGAAAAATGTCATCCTGAGCGAAGCGAAGGATCTCAAATGGCCTGAAAACGAGATTCTTCGCTACGCTCAGAATGACAAAAAGCGGGAAAAGTGCTTTTTCACACAGTCTGCTGTCCCCGTGGTTTTCACAATCGAAGTGGCGGATCCATGTGTCCGCCTTGGGAGAGCGGTTCTCCATCTAACACCGTAGAGGCGATTTCAATCGCCGATCAACCTAATAAAAAATTTGGAAGTTCCAAATCTGACATAAATTAGTTATAATAAAAATAGTGTTTCGAAAATGAAGGAGACAGGAGATGTTAGGATGAAATTAAATACACGAAACAAATTGATACTTTTGATTACAATAGTTCTTATTACGGCTATATTGATTGCCGGATGTTTTAAAAAATCCCTAGGTTTGAAAGAAGGAGTAATAGCCACCGTTAACGGTTCGGAAATTTCAGAAGAAGAATATGAAAAATTATTAGATTTTTATCTATCAGAGCTTCGCGGCAGTTACAGTTTGACAGACGATGCACTGAACAAGGATATGGGAACAGGCACAACCCTCTTGGATTCCCTAAAATCGGAGGTGCTGGACACAATTATCATGGAGCGGATTATTGCCAAGGAGGCGGCAGCGAACAACATTGAAGTGGATGAGGCAGAACTTCAAAAATTATATGAAGAAAACCATTTGAAATTAATGGAGGAGAATGAGGATTATAAAAAACTGATCAAGGAGAACAAAATTGATGAAAACCTCATAAAAGAACAAATGGGGAAAAGCCTTCTAGGCCATAAATACAAAACATTCTATCTGGATAAAATAAAGATATCTGACGAAACCGCTGAAACCTTTTACAACGAAAACAAAGAAAGGTTTCATTTGGAAGAGATAAAAGCAAGACATATTTTGGTTGGGGAAGAACAATTAGCAAAAGACATTATCCAAAAGCTCGAAGAAGGAGAAGATTTTGTAGAACTTGCAAAAGAACATTCTATAGAACCCGGTGCACAACAAAGCGGTGGGGACCTTGGATATTTTTCAAGGGATGTTAATTTTGTGCCGGAATTTAAAGAGGCTGCTTTTGCACTGGAAGTTGGTCAAATAAGTGAGCCTGTCAAAACAGAACATGGTTACCATGTAATAACTGTGGAAGACAAGGTGGAGGAGAATATAAAATTCGAGGATGCCAAGGAAGGAATCAAACACTCTCTCAAGGAAACAGACTTCCAAAATCATATAAGTGAAATGTTCGAAAATGCGGATATAATCAAAAGAGACAAACTGTAAAAATTAATGAATAAAAAACCACTAATGGTAAAATAATAGTACTACTATGAAATGTTTTGACCAACTTAGTTTTTAGACTTGGGAGGGAATAAAGTGAAGGCAACAGGAATAGTTAGAAGAATAGACGATCTAGGCAGAGTGGTTATTCCTAAAGAGATTAGAAGGACCCTCAGAATCAGGGAGGGAGACCCTTTAGAAATTTTTACAGGAAGAGATGGAGAAGTAATTCTAAAAAAGTATTCTCCGATTGGAGAATTGGGCGAATTTGCTACAGAATATGCTGAATCCCTTCATGAAGCGTTACATCACCAAGCGATAATAACGGATAGGGATACCATCATAGCCGTAGCAGGTGGTTCCAAAAAGGATTATATTGAAAAGAAAGTAAGCCAATCATTGGAAAGGATTATGGAAAGTAGAGAGACCGTGGTTGCAAATAAAGGCGATAAAATGAGAACTATTGCCATAGATGAGAGTGACGAAAAAGAATATACGGCACAGGTCATTGTACCGATTGTTACCCACGGAGATCCTATAGGTGCAATAGTACTGAACTCCAAGGAACCGGACGCGACCATGGGCGAGGTTGAACATAAGATAGCCTCAACGGCCGCAGCTTTTTTGTCAAAGCAAATGGAGTAATAAGACTTTGTGGCATATCATTTTACTAAGTGTTAACATATGGGCGAGCTTTGCTCGCCCATTATATTTATGTCCCCTGCTTCTTCCCAGGGGACGGTTTTTTTGTTATAATGGTCGGGAACGGTTGAACAGGGGACAGCAGACTGTGTGAAAAATGTCATCCTGAGCGAAGCGAAGGATCTCAAATGGCCTA
>JAAZJW010000089.1 GCA_012800145.1 Clostridiales bacterium
CACTGGGAATAAATTCACTGTTAGCCAGAGCGGGTGCGTTTTATCATGACATCGGTAAAACAAAAAGGCCTTATTTTTTTAAGGAGAATCAATTAACATCCGATAATCCCCATGACAAGTTGGATCCATATTTAAGTAGCACAATAATTAGGGATCATGTAAGGGATGGTGTGGAACTAGCTAAAAAGTATAAATTGCCGGTTGAAATAAGGGACTTTATCGAGCAGCATCATGGAACCACCCTGGTAGCTTATTTTTATCATGAGGCTAAAACCGAAGGGGAAGATAATAATATAGATGAAAATGATTTCAGATATGAGGGACCGAAGCCTCAAACAAAGGAAACCGCTATAGTAATGTTGGCTGATTCGGTGGAAGCTGCTGTCAGGAGTTTATCTTCACCAACTCGGGAAAAGGTGGAGGAATTAATAGAGAAGATAATTCAAAACAGGTTAAAAAATGGACAACTAGATGAAAGCAATATTACCTTAAAGGAACTGGATAAAGTTAAAAAATCCTTTTTAAAGGTGATGTTGAGCATTTTCCATGAGAGAATTGAATATCCGGATATAGACATCCAAAAAGGAGATGTGAACAAGTCTGATGGAATTATTAGTTAGTAACAGACAGAACAAACATGAAATCAGGGAGCAGTTAATCCAATTGTTTAAAAGGGCGGCGGTGCTGTGCCTGACCTATGATAATTGGGATTTAAATCATGAAATAAGCCTGTCCTTGGTGGATGATGAAGAAATCAGAGAACTAAACAAAATTTATAGGGGCAAAGACTGTCCGACGGATGTTTTATCCTTTCCCCTGATGGATGAAAGTCAAGTTATAAATGTAGCAGACATGAAAGAAAAACCCTTGGGAGATATAGTTATATCTGTTGAAAGAGCAATGCTGCAAGCAAAAGAATACAATCATTCTTTTGAAAGGGAAATGGTTTTTTTATTTGTTCACAGTATGTTTCATTTGATGGGTTATAATCATAATACCGGGGAAACCGCAAAGTATATGAGAGCGGGGGAAGAAGCTGTTCTCTCATCCCTGAATTTAATTAGAAAATAATGGGGTAATATTTTATGAAGGCTAAAACATTAATTGACAGTTTAAATTATGCATTTGAGGGAATCATATATGGATTAAAAACGCAAAGAAACATGAAGATACATTTTCTTGTAGCCATAATCGTGTTGGTTGCAAGTCTGTTTCTTGATTTGACCCGGATGGAAATCCTTATATTATTTCTCACAATTTCTATGGTAATAGTAGCGGAGATGATAAATACTTCAATTGAATCCACCATTGATTTAATTACAGATAAATACCATGTTTTTGCTAAGACTGCCAAAAATGTGGCGGCGGGTGCAGTGTTAATTGCGACGATTAATTCCATAATTGTGGCTTACTTAATTTTTTTTCATCGGATTAACCAATTTACATTACAGGTATTACGTCATGTGAGGCAATCACCATTGCATGTAACTTTTATTGCTTTAATTATTGTTATCTTTGTAGTAATTGTGACAAAGTCATATTTTGGTGCCGGGACTTTTTTGCAAGGTGGAATGCCAAGTGGACATGCAGCTGTTGGGTTTTCACTGGCCACCGCAATTACTTTTATATCTGAAAATATATTTATAGCTACATTATCGGTATTGATGGCGTTATTAATTTGCCAAAGTAGGATTGAAGCGAAAATTCACAGTTTTTTCGAAGTTGTTATGGGTGGAATTTTGGGTGCATTGATAACAACTATATTTTTTCAAATATTTGGTTAATGAAGAGTGTGGTGAAAAGAATGCTTAAGGAAATAAGAAAAATTTTTTTAGCAGGATTGCTAGTGATGATTCCTTTGATAATTACGGTTTATTCCGTATTATGGATGCTTAATAAAGTTGATAGTATATTCAGAAGACCTATAGAGGAGTTATTGGGTTTTACAATTTATGGTTTAGGAATTATTATTACTGTGGGTATGATTCTGTTAGCGGGTGTAATAGCTACAAATTATGCGGACCACAAACTGTTTGGTGCCACTGAATATTTTTTTAAAAAAATTCCTATAGTAAGATCAATTTATTTTCCTGTTAAACAACTTACACAAACTGTATATGGTAATGTCAACACGGCATTTCGTAAGGTTGTTTTAATAGAATATCCCACACCCGGTGTACATACCATAGGGTTTGTTACGTCAACAGGTGTGGAAAGTGTCGAGGACAAAACGGGCAAAGGTATAGCTTGTGTTTTTATACCGACCACACCTAATCCTACTTCAGGTACATTGGTATTGGTACCGGAGGAAGATATGATTGTGCTAGATATGTGTGTTGAAGATGCAGTCAAATTGGTTGTATCCGGGGGAATTGCAAAACCATCAAATGGGGAATAATGTAACCCCAAATTTATGCGAAAATTGCTTTCCGGGTTAACGTAGCTTCGAATTCATTCGGAAATTGTTTTCCAGAGTAGTGTAGCTTCGAATTTATTCGAAGGTTACATTATAAATATTGAAAGGATGATGCATTATGAGTGATTGGAAAAAAAGGGGGATCATTTTATTTTTAGTTTTTTTGGTATTATCTACGGGAATAGGTTGCCGTAAAAAAAATGAAATCGAAAAAGAAAATACGGATACAAAAATAGAAGAACCGGAAGATACCGAAACTGTAGAACAACCCAAAATAGAAGGTATAGCCTCTCCACTGAGCGGAACGTATGCCAAAGAGGAGAAAGTGAATAGGAGACCGTTTACTGTTGTTTTTGATAACCAGTTCGGAGCTCGACCACAGGCAGGTCTAATAGATGCTGAGATAGCCTATGAATTTCCGGCAGAAGGTGATATCACCAGATACTTGGGTATATTTTTAATAAATGAACCTGAGCACATAGGACCCATAAGAAGCGCCAGGCCGTATTTAGTTGAGAAGGCACTAGAATTTGACAGTCATCTTGTGCATGTCGGCGGAAGCGAACAGGCAAAGTCGGACATTAAAAATAAGAAAGTGCAAAATGTAAATGCTATGAGCAGAGGAAACGATGTTTTTTGGAGAAAAAACCATAAAAAAATACCACATAATTTATATTCCAGCTATGAGGCCCTTAAGAAGGCAATAGAAAAAAGTAACTTCAGGAAAGAACCACAATTTGATGGATTTAAGTTTAACGATTCCTTCAAAATAATGGAGAAGGGTGAAATTGCAAATGAGGTAAAGGTCAAATATTTTGCAAACAAAGAAGCATCCTATATCTATGATAGCACAAATGAAATTTACAAAAGGTGCTATAACGGAGCAGAACATAAAGACGAAATAACGGGAGAAAC
>JAAZJW010000090.1 GCA_012800145.1 Clostridiales bacterium
ATCGTGTTTGAAAAGGACTTAGAAAATTTTGCTGAAATATCAAAACTTTCTATCAGCACCGCAATCAGAGTAGAGGGAAAATTGGTTCTTACGCCTGATGCCAAGCAACCCTTTGAAATTAAAGCAACTAAAGTTGAAATAGAGGGTACTTCCCATAGGGACTATCCCCTCCAAAAGAAGAGACATTCATTTGAATTTCTGAGGGAAATTGCTCACCTGAGACCCAGAAGCAACACCTTTTCTGCAGTCTTCAGGGTGCGTTCGTTGGCAGCCTATGCAATTCATAAGTTTTTTCAGGAAAGGAACTTTATATATGTTCATACTCCGATTATTACAGGAAGTGATGCAGAAGGCGCAGGGGAGATGTTCAAGGTCACAACCTTTGATTTTAAAAACATCCCATTAAATGACGAGGGGAATGTCGACTATACTGAAGACTTTTTTGGAAAAGAGGCGCATTTGACGGTCAGTGGACAGTTACAGGGTGAAGCCTACGCACTGGCATTCAGAAATATATATACATTTGGGCCTACCTTCAGGTCAGAGGATTCCAATACTGCCAGGCATGCATCGGAATTTTGGATGATAGAACCGGAGGTGGCTTTCGCAGATTTAAATGATAATATGGAGTTAGCGGAGGACATGTTAAAATATATTATCAACTATGTAATGGACAATGCACCTGAAGAAATGGAGTTCTTTAACAAGTTTATAGATAAAGGTTTAATAGAACGTTTAAATAATGTGGCGAATTCAGATTTTGCCAGGATTACATATACCGAAGCTATTGAACTACTAAAAAAATCGGGGAAAAAGTTTGAATATCCCGTTGAGTGGGGCTATGACCTCCAGACGGAACATGAAAGATATATAACGGAAAAGGTGTTCAAAAAGCCTGTATTTGTAATAAATTATCCAAAAGAAATCAAAGCATTTTATATGAAGTTGAACGAGGACGGTAAAACTGTGGCTGCCATGGACCTGCTGGTGCCCGGCGTCGGAGAAATTATAGGGGGCAGTCAGAGGGAAGATAGACTGGGAGTATTGGAAGAAAAAATGGATGCAATGGGTCTGGACAAAAAGGAATATTGGTGGTATTTAGAACTCAGAAAATATGGCAGCACAAGGCATTCCGGTTTTGGTCTGGGTTTTGAAAGGGCTATCATGTATTTAACGGGGATGAACAATATAAGGGATGTTATTTCTTTCCCAAGGACCCCGAGATCGGCTGAATTCTAGCTGTGTTGTTAAATATTTCAGGCGGGGGATGTTACATATGAGGAAAACGATTACAATTAAGGGAGTTAAAATCGGTGAAGGTTTGCCTAAAATCTGTGTGCCTATAATAGGTAAAACAATGGAAGAAATTTTGGACGAAACACGGTTTTTAAAAACCATAGATTACGACATTGCGGAATGGCGGGCAGATTTTTATAATGATATAGAATGCATAGACAGGGCCAAATTGGTACTTGAGGCGATTAGATATATTTTAATGGATAAGCCTATTATATTCACATTTCGCAGTGCCGGGGAGGGCGGCGCAAGGCGGGTTAGCACAAAGTTTTATTATGAACTGAACATGGCAATGATACAGACAAGAGTCGCCAGCATCGTAGACATAGAATTGTTCAACGATGAAACGGAGATAAGGACACTGATCGATGTTGCGCATAAAAACAGTGTGGCCGTTATTATTTCCAACCATGATTTTGATAAGACACCCCCAAAAGAAGAAATTATATCACGATTGCAAAGAGCGTCGGAACTGGGCGGGGATATCCTTAAAATAGCCGTAATGCCGACATGTGCGAAGGATGTAATAACTTTGCTGGATGCAACACTTACAATAAAAGAAAGATATAAAGACAGACCGATATCCACTATATCCATGGGGAAGCAGGGTATTATCAGTAGATTAGCGGGGGGGTTCTTCGGTTCCGACCTGACCTTTGCCTCTGCCGGAAAGATTTCCGCGCCCGGACAAATCTCGGCTGTAGAGCTGGGTAGAATTATATCCCTGCTGTATGACAATTCATAATATCCTATTAGCCAAAAATCATTGACAGATAACATAAATAATGTATAATTATATATAGTTAGGAAACATGCTACAAGGACATGGACAA
>JAAZJW010000091.1 GCA_012800145.1 Clostridiales bacterium
AACATTCTAGAGTTCCTCTTTTTTAATTCCTAATTCCTTTAAAACTTCATCGAGGGTATAGGTAGTATTATCCTTTTCAAGTTCCTTCATTCCTTCCTGGTATAGTTTTAAATGTATTTCATTTTCAATTATTTCATCAATACTCTCCCTTATTACATCGGATATTGTTTTATTATGTGACTTAGCATAGCTTTCAAGTAGCTTTTTATCAACTTCATTTACCCTAACGTTGATAATATCCATATTAAAACTCCCTTCAATTTGTTGTGTTACGCTGTAATACAATTATATGTTTTTTTGTGTTTTCTGTCAATCCAAACTTTTATTTTGAGAATTTTTTATCTCCAATAACTT
The DNA here is from genome assembly GCA_012800145.1 of Clostridiales bacterium. GTDB lineage: Bacteria > Bacillota > Clostridia > Peptostreptococcales > Natronincolaceae > JAAZJW01. The sequence continues at coordinate 355 of JAAZJW010000091.1, forward strand.
TATCTATTCCTCCAATATATATACCTGTACCCGGGAAAACCACGGGGGACAGAATCGGATCCATGGTTTTTAACTATTGCAATAACTGCCACCCCCATTTAACAGATTCCTTACCCTATTAAATAAGGAATATTTTCTAAAATTAGGTACAACATATGTATAAGTGTTTAAATTAAAAATCTAATTTAGAGGCAGGAGATTGGGAGGCCCATTTCACACTTCCCACTTCGCATTTCCCATTTCCCACCTCTCATATACGAAAGGATGTATGCATATGCCACAGTATTTTTCACCTGACAAAGGGTTTTCCAAGGAACCGGAATCCTATTGGATTGCTTCTTCGGATACTACTAATTTTCCGGCCTTAGAAGAAGACATTACAGTAGATGTTGCCGTTATAGGCGGCGGTATAACAGGGATTACCACAGGTTTCCTGTTGAAAAAAGAAGGTCTTACCGTTGCCGTTGTTGAAGCGAATCGCGTTGGTGACGGCACTACGGGACATACCACAGCCAAAATCACCTCCCAGCACGATTTGATTTATGATACTCTGATTACAAAATTCGGTATGGAAAAGGCCAAACAATATGCGGATTCCAATGAGGGGGCCATCAAACTCATGACCCAGGTCATAAAGGAAAATAACATAAGCTGTGATTTCCAGACAGAAAACGCCTATGTATTTGCCGAATCCGACGACAATGTAGACAACATCAAAAAGGAAGTGAAGGCGGCACAAAGTCTTGGTATCAAAGCCTCCTATACGGAAGATTTGCCTCTGCCCTTCCCGATAAAAGCCGCTGTACAGTTCGAGGGACAGGCACAGTTTCATCCACGTAAGTACCTATTGGCATTGGCGGGGAAGGTCGCCATGGATGGAAGCAATATCTTTGAAAACACCAGGGCGGTCGGCATACAGGGAGGAGAAAGGTGTACCGTAACCCTGCAAAACGGCAAAAAAATTACAGCCTCCAAAGTGGTAATAGCCAGCCATTATCCTTTTTCCAATATAAGAGGCCTATATATTCTTAAAATTTTCCCGGCGAGGACCTACGCTCTAGCCATCAAAGCAAGATCCAAGTTCCCGGGCGGTATGTACATAAATGTAGAACTACCCACGCGCTCCCTACGTTCCATCCCTCTTAATGATGGTGGTGAACTCATTTTAATAGTAGGGGAAGAACATAAACCGGGCCAGGGCGAAGATTTTAATATACATTATAAGAACTTGATGGATTTCGCCCATAAAAATTTTGATGTGGAGGATATCCAATACAGGTGGTCTGCACAGGATTATATGACAGCAGACAACATCCCTATTATAGGCAACATAACCCCCAACGAACCCAATATCTATGTAGCGACAGGATTCAAAAAATGGGGAATAACCACAAGTGCCGTATCCGCCATGGTTTTGAAGGACCTTATAGTAAACAATCAAAGTCCGTGGGCGGAAGTTTATAGCCCGGCCAGATTTACCGACCTCGATGCTGTATGGAAATCTGTCGAGAAAAATCTTAACGCCCTCAAGAACGGGGAAGGAAAGGTTATAAATATAGCCGAACGTAACATGGGTGCCTATAAGGATGACAAAGGCAAAATATATCTGATCAATATCAACTGTACCCATATGGGATGCCAACTCAAATGGAACAATGCGGAGAAAACCTGGGATTGC
>JAAZJW010000092.1 GCA_012800145.1 Clostridiales bacterium
GTTGCATATTGTCCACCGCCCATACTGCCATTTGGTAATATATTTAAATGGATCAACAAAATAAATCAATGGTGGATTGCGGCATTTATAAAAAGGGCTGCTCGAAACGCAGGGATGGACAATCCGCTCATCTGGACATATATGCCCAACAGTTACGATTTAGTTAAAAAAATGAATTACAAGGCCCTGGTATATGATTGTGTAGATGAACATTCAGAATACAAAGGTTTTATTAATAAAAATACTATGTTAACTATGGAAAGAGAGCTTATAAAAAAATGCGATGTAGTATTTGTGACTGCTGGAGGTTTGTATGACAGTAAAAGTAAATATAATAAAAATACCTTTATGATAACTAACGGTGTAAATTTTGAGCTGTTTAACAGTGTTCAAGACGAAAAAATCCAACCCCATGAGGAAGTTAAGAACCTACCAAGGCCTGTGGTCGGATTTATCGGCGTAATTCAGGAATGGATTGATTTGGATCTTATCTTCGAAATTGCGCAAAACAACCCCGGGCTATCTGTTTTGATGGTAGGACCCATTGGGGCGGGGGTTGATGTGGAAAGGTTAAGGAACCTTACAAATGTTTATTTTGTAGGGGCCAAAAAACCGGAAATTTTACCATATTATATTAAAATTTTTGATGTCTGCATTAATCCGTTTCGACAGTCTAATCTTACCAGAAACGTAAGCCCCTTGAAATTTTATGAGTATTTGGCTACGGGAAAGCCTATTGTAACAGTTGATATGCCTGCCGTAAGGGAATTCAGTGATTGTGTTTTAATAGCCAAGGATAACAGAGAATTTATATATAAAGTAAAAGAAGCAATCGAAAGGGACACAGAGGAGTTAAAGCAAAAAAGGATTGCAAAGGGGAAAGAAAACTCATGGGAAGAAAAGGTTACCGCAATGTTGGATATATTGAATGAAAGGTTAGGAGGAAATGTTGATGACGGGAAAGTATAAAAACGTAGCAGTATTTGGCCTTGGGTTTATAGGATTGCCCCTAGCTTTGAGCTTTTCAATGAACGGGAAGAAGGTAATCGGTGTAGACGTGTCTGAGGAACTGATCAGGGAACTCAACTCAGGCATAACACATCACTTGGAAGAATATAAGGGAACAAAAATTGAGGAAATATTGAAAAAGCAATTACGCGAAAATAACTTTGAGGCAACTACGGATGCTGAATATGCGCTTGAAAAATGCAACAATGTAATTGTAACTGTTGGGATACCGGTAGCCGAGGGGGGAAAATTACACATTGAACATCTGGAATCGGTGAGCAGGACCATTGCCTGCAATTTAAAAAAGGGGGACTTGATTGTTTTTAGGGGCACATTGGTACCGGGTTTTATGAGAGATTTTATAAAACCGATTTTGGAAGAGAGCCGGCTTGAGGCAGGGAAAGATTTTTATTTAGGATATGCTTCAGAGCGGGTGGCTGAAGGAAAAGCTTTTGAGGAATTTGAAAATATGCCAACTTTGGTTAGCGGAATAAATGAAAAAAGTATCAGGGAAACAACAGGTCTTTTGGAGGTTATAACTAAAGCCGATATTATACCTGCATCATCTTTTGAAGTGGTAGAAACCGCAAAAGTGCTAGAAAATATTTCGCGGGATATTAATATAGCGATGGTGAATGAATTTGCAAAGTTTACAAGGGCATTAGGAATAGACATTTTTGAAGTTATTAAAGTGGCGAATACCCATAAAAGGGTCAACCTTTTAAATCCCGGCCCGGGGGTAGGGGGATATTGTATTCCAAATGCTTTTTATTACCTTAATGCCAAGGGAAAGGAATTGGACATAGATTTGGAGCTATCCTCAATGGCAAGAAAGATAAACAAAGATACACCTGTCAGAGTAGCACAAATTGCGTTAGAAAAGTTAACAAGTAAGCCCGAAGAGAGCAAAATATGCATATTAGGAATGGCCATGAAGGACTATTCATCCGATGACAGATTAAGTCCGGCCTTTGATGTTATTAAAACACTACAGGAAAAAGGTGTTGATGTAGCAGTGTATGATCCCGCCATTTCTAATGATTATGATTATCTGGTGGAAGATATTATAAAGCCCTAAAAGATGCCGATGGA
>JAAZJW010000093.1 GCA_012800145.1 Clostridiales bacterium
AAATTTATGCGGAAGGCACTACTCCATTGGTAGAAAATGCAAGGGGAGAAAATATCAAAGAATTGAAAGTAAATGAAAATTTTAAAAAGAAAGAATTCCAAGAATTATGGAAGAAGATAAATATAAAAACTGCTTATTATGTGGATTTTGATACTGATGAACTAATAAAAAATTGCATAGTTGCATTGGATAAGGACCTGAGAGTATCCGATTTAACTTATTATGTAAAAATGGGGGAAATGGAATCCATATCTTCTAAGGAAGAATTAGAAAGGGGAGAAGCCTTTACCGTTAAGGAATCAGGAATAGACAAGAATCGTTCCGAAATAACTGCCACATTAAAATATGATCTAGTTGGAAAACTGGTAGACGAAACAGGCCTTACAAGAAAAACAATAGTAAGTATATTAAAGAAAATAAAACCCAATACCTTTTATCTGTTTAGAAAAAATCCGGAAGAATTTATATTGAAAGCTTCCAAGATAATAAATGAGCAGAAAGCCAACATGATAATAGAACATATAACCTACAACCCAATAGATGAAAAATATGACACTGATATATTTACTGAGAACACATTAAAAGGAACATTGGGCAAAGATACCATGGAAGTTAAAAAACATATCTACGATTATGTAAGATATGATTCGGATACAGAGAGAAAATTTGCCGAGGCACTGGATACCAGCAACGAAGTAGTTGTATACGCTAAACTGCCAAGGGGCTTTTTCATTCCTACCCCGGTAGGCAATTATAACCCTGACTGGGCTATAGTATTTGATGAAGGAAAAGTAAGGCATATATATTTCATAGCCGAAACAAAAGGCAATCTAGAATCGTTGGAATTTGACGTCAGAGGAACAGAAAAGACCAAGGTTTACTGTGCAAGGGAACACTTCAAAAAAATCAGCAACAGTACCGTAAGGTATGAGGTAGTAGGCAGTTATGAAGTGTTGATGAATGAGGTGATGGGGGGAAATTTGGGTTAATAAGTAGGATTGCAGAAATGTAAGGGATAAATGGGGGATATTCTATGTTTAAAAATTTATTTAAAAATCTCAATAGTGATAAGGGGGGCTTAGGAAGCAGGGAGGAAAGGCTAGAAACTAAACCGATAATTGATAGTGAATCGCGGGACTTAGTTAATAACGTGTCGGGGGATCTAGGGGTTAACCCAGAACAGCGGAAACAGTACGAGGAGGTTCAAATTACTGGAAACACACCTGATAATGGAAGGGTCTCAATTCCTAAAAAACCAGCCTCAAAAACGGCTAAGAAATTTACTGAATATAAGCTTTTTTATAGCAACAAATTCACAAACTGTAAAAGCCTTGATGAGGTATTAGATATCTATATAAAACATACAGATTCCAATGATATGATGGACGAATTACGTTTGAGATATGTTAGTATGTATCTTTTTAAGACTAGCTTAAGTTATAGCAAACTAAGTATCAAGGATTTAAAATTATTACTAGTGAAAAAACTATCGAAGGAATGTATAATAGAAAATATAGTTATGCAAAACGATGAAGTGAATGAAATATTTTATAAGGAATTAAAATTACATCTTGAAAATAAAACATCAATAATGTTTCAAGGTTTTGAAAAAAATTTAAGTATAGATTCTGTGTTATTATCAGTATTTTCACATTATGGGTTAGAATTAATTGATTCGGACCTGTTTGTCAAAGTACTGTTTGAACTTATTGAGGATATGGATTTACCCGGAATAGACAATAAAAATGATAATATAAAAAACCATCTGAGACAAAAAATTTTAAGTATCAAAGATACCGAATTTTGGGACCCTGACGAGAAAAAAATTTATAGATGCGAAATTTTTATTGTAGGTAGATATATAATGGTAAAGACAACAGATTTTATTAGTATATTTTTTAAATCGGGAGAGGGGCCAATTTATATAAGTGAATTTTCACTTGATATTGCGGATAAATTTGGAGTCTATATCCAGGACGATACATATTTTATTATGGATTCAATCAATAAAGCTAAAATATTTGAATATTTTGATTATGTGAATGGTGAGATACTAGCAGAGGTAAATCAGAAGGTTGAAATTATTACAGAGGGGGCCAATAACGCCTCATCAGAACTGAGAGTACTAATTAATAATTTTATAGGTATGATCCCGTTAAGTATTTTATTAGATACGGACAGTTATATTGCTTTTGAGCATCTAATTTCGTTCAGTAGTTTTATTGCACAACAGTTATTGGATAGCAATACGGAACAAAGGGATAACATTACAGACAGGTTAAAGGAAGATAGTAATTTTCATAATAATATAAATTATTTTATTAACGATAGCTTTAAAAAACTTGTCAAGATTGCAGGTAAATATATTAACATTTCTGAGGGATACCATTCTTCGGTTATATGGAAATTGATAAGACAATCTGCTCCCCAATTTGTATCTGAATATTGGAAAAATGAATATGGTATTTATTTTAAAAACGATATACAAATGGCCGATTTAAGCGAGTATATTGATGAATATTGTAGATGCTCAGATA
>JAAZJW010000094.1 GCA_012800145.1 Clostridiales bacterium
TCTTTCAAGTCTCATAGTGTCTCCGGTTTCAATTACAATTAAATTTGAGTTTAAATATTCTTCCTCAAACTTATCTAATAATAATTTATAATCAGTTTTTAGCCCGAACGGTCTTGCATTGTCCTTTTCAATTAATCTATCGCTTATATCACCGGAATGTATGTATCCGTCCGAATCCATAACTATTAATCCGGCCTGCGTTAACTGGATATCGATTGTATCCCCTTTGCCTATTAGAGCGGTTTTATACCCATTTTCGTCGAGCATCTGACCCAAAATCCCGGGTATAGAACCATATTCACCTTCCAAATTTTGAATAATCAATCTGTTAATATCCAGATTAATAATACCATTTTCGGGTATTCCTTTTCCGGTCCGCCTTTCATACGTAGAGCCTACATCACCATCGATTTCGTAAAAAAGGGATGTAGTGTGTGAAGCCTCCGCCCTCGTGCCCCACCCTAGGGTAGCATAGGATTTAAATTCACTATTTTTACCGGAAGCCCTTGTGTTCATTAAAGCAATGGAGCTCCTGCCTATTAATTCCTTCGTATAGGGCATTTTTTCCAGATCATTAAAGTCTATCCGATTAATTATAACCATTATTACCCTCGTACCGTCGTGATTGAGTGATCGTGTTTCTAATCCATAGCTTATATTTATCATCAAAATAATTGTTAAAATTAGTGTGGGAATAAAACGTTCTATTTTTATATTCAACTTGAAACCACCTACTCTTTATCCAAATATGTTCTTAACAGTTCCTCCAGTAACTCATCCCTTTCAATCTGCCTGATTAATGTTCTGGCATTGTTATGGCTTGTAATATATGTGGGATCCCCGGATAAAATATACCCGATAAATTGATTTGTAGGGTTATATCCCTTTTCTTCCAGTGCTTGATATACATTTAAAATTATATTCTTTGCCTTTTTTTCCTTTTCCTTGTCTAAACTAAATTCTACTGTAAAATTATTTTTATCTGACATAACTGTGCTCCTCTCCCATTTACTTAGTACTATTTTATATATGATAATGTAAAATGATTACTTGACATCATTTTACCATATTGCGCTGCCCATATTAAGTAATGTTACAATATATTAATAAAAAAACAGGAGCATGGAAACCCATGCCCCAACTTTTAAATTGCTCCCTTTAATTGTTTTTCCAATATCTCTCTCGTAGCAGACAGAGCATCCCCGATCTTATCAGGATCTTTTCCTCCTGCTTGTGCCATATCGGGCCTTCCTCCGCCCCCGCCTCCGGCAATTTTGGCAACTTCCTTAATCAGATTACCACAATGCACTCCCTTTGCTAAAATATCTTTTGTAGCTGTAGCAATGAAATTAACTTTGCTGCCATTGCTGGATGCCAATGTTATTACTCCTGAACCCAGTTTATCCTTCAGAATGTCCCCGATTTTCCTTAAATCATCCATTTCCTGATTATCTATGAATTGAATAATTGTGTTCACACCATCAATAATTTGTATTTGACTCAGAAGATCATCGGTAGAACTGCCTGCTAATTGGTCCTTGAGCTTATTTAATCCCTTGTCCTTTTCCCTTATTTCATGTGTTAGATCATCTACGCGCTGAAGCACATTTTGGGGTTGAACCTTTAATATATCGGCTACTTGTGTTATTAACTGTTGATTTTTTTGTACATGTCTATATGCCCCAACACCGGTAGTAGCCTCGATTCTCCTTACCCCGGCAGCCACCCCGCCTTCACTCAATATAATTAACATGCCTATTTCACCACTGTTGTTTACATGTGTTCCCCCACATAATTCCGTGCTATAATTCCCAATCTTAACAACCCTGACAATGTTACCATATTTTTCACCGAACAGAGCTTCCGCACCCATATCTTCAGCTTCTTCCATAGAAGTTTCAAAAGCACATACACTTAAACCATTCAATATTTGTTCGTTAACTATTTCTTCAACCTTTTTAATCTGTTCGGCTGTTAATCCCTCAAAATGGGTAAAATCAAACCTTAACCTTTCAGGGGCCACAAGTGAGCCTGCCTGTTGAACATGTTCACCCAATACCTGTTTAAGAGCTCTGTGCAACAGATGTGTGGCTGTATGGTTACGAGCAATATCCTTCCTGAGATCAGCATTTACCCGAGCCTTAACGATGTCCCCTACACGCAGTTCTCCTTTTTCAATTTTGACTGTATGATGAATTTGTTCATGGGGACCTTTTTGGGTATCAATTACTACCGCCTTTGTTGTTTTATTATACAAAACACCGATGTCCCCCACTTGCCCCCCGCTTTCACCATAAAACACAGTTTTGTCCAGGATAACAATCACTTCATCCCCAACTCTGCCTACATCTGCCAGATTGCCCTTGTTTACAATTGCCAATACCCTGCCTTCCAGTTCCAGACTATCATAACCCCTAAAATCTGTATGGATATCTTTATCTAATTCGGAAAAGACCTTTTCTTCCCAGCCTTCGGTATCTGTCCCTGTTCTTGCATCACGAGCCTTTTGTCTTTGTTTTTCCATTTCTGTTTCAAAACCCTTCTCATCTAAATATAAACCTTTTTCCTCCAATATTTCTTTGGTCAGATCTATCGGAAAACCATAGGTATCATAGAGTCTAAAGGTATCAAACCCGCTCAACACCTTTTCATTCGCATTCAATAATTCCTCAATATGTTCATTCAAAATATCAATGCCCTGGTCTATTGTTTCCATAAATCTCTCTTCTTCAACTTGGATTATCTTTTTAATATATTCTTTTTTTTCTATCAGTTCATTGTAAGCCTCCTTGTAACCTTCACCCACCTCATCAACCAATTTATATAAAAATGCTTCTTGCACCCCAAGTAATTTGCCATGCCGTGCAGCCCTCCGAAGCAGCCTTCTCAAGATATATCCCCTGCCCTCGTTACTTGGCAGTATTCCATCCCCAATCATAAAAGATATGGAACGTACATGGTCGGTTATGATCCTGATGGACATATCTGTTATTTCGTCTTTTCTATATTCCTTATTTGTAATTTCGCATACCCTATCCAGTATGGGCTTGATTATATCAATATCAAAAATAGATTCTACCCCTTGCATAATACAAGCTATTCTTTCCAGGCCCATTCCCGTATCTATGTTAGGGTTTGGGAGGGGGGTATAATTACCGGCCTCATCCCTATTAAATTGTGTAAATACATGGTTCCAAAATTCAACATACCTGTCACATTCACAACCGGGCTTACAATCTTTATGTCCGCAACTATATTTTTCGCCACGGTCAAAATATAATTCAGAGCACGGACCGGAAGGACCTACACCTATCTCCCAGAAATTATCTTCCTTCCCCAGCCTGATGATTTTCTCTTCAGGCAACCCAATTTCTTTGTTCCAAATTTCAAAGGCCTCGTCGTCCTCCAAATATATGGTAGCCCATAATTTATCGGCAGGAAGATTTAAATGTTTAACTACGAATTCCCAGCCCCATTCAATGGACTCCTTTTTAAAATAATCTCCAAAAGAA
>JAAZJW010000095.1 GCA_012800145.1 Clostridiales bacterium
CGGATAGAGCCAGCCTATCCACTTTTGGGTTGAGGCTGCAGATCCCATTTGATAATTTGCGAGGTAACATGGGTATAACCCTGTCTACTAAATATATGCTTGTTCCTCTTTCCAAGGCCTCCCTATCGAGGGCTGTTCCTTCCTTGACATAATGGGTTACATCCGCAATATGCACTCCCAATCTATAATTTCCGCCGGACAATTTTTCTATGGATATGGCATCGTCTAAATCCTTAGCATCTGCACCATCTATGGTTACAATAGCCGTATCCCTTAAGTCTTTTCTATTTGCTTTTTCCTCTTCACTTACCTCGTCCGGAATTTTCATGGCCTCTATTTCTACTTTTTTTGGAAAATCGGCAGTTAGATTATATTTTCTCATTATGGAGAGAATATCTACTCCTACATCACCCTTATGCCCGATTATTTCTATAATTTTTCCTTCAGGGTTTCTTCTGGCACCGGGCCATTTCAAGATTTTACAGACTACTTTGTCACCTTCTCTAGCCCCGTTCGTTTCTTCCTTAGGAACAAAAATATCTGTAATTATTCTAGGGTCATCAGGAACCACAAAACCAAAATTCCTATTATTTTCATATATACCTATAACCTCGGTATTGGCCCTTTCCAATATTCTGATTATTTCTCCCTCGATTTTCCTCGGTTCACCATACACTGCATCCTTCCTTGCCACTACTCTATCATTATTCATAGCACCGTTTATTAAATTGGCAGGAACAAATACATCAGGTATCTCCGGTCTATCCGAAACCACAAAGCCGTAACCTTTTTGGTTCATTTGTAACCTTCCCACGATCAAGCCCATTCTCTCCGGAACACCGTATCTCTTTTTCCTCGTTTTAATTATCAAGCCTTCTTCGATCATACTGTCTAATAAACCGGAAAAAAAGCTGTTTTGCTTCCTGTCTACTTTAAAAACATCCATAAGCTCCTTTTTTAGCATTGGATTATAGGCCTTTTCTTTCATAAATTGTAAAAGTTTTTCTTTGGTTGGCAAAAATTTCCCTCCCTTATAGTGTTATTGTTTATTTTTTATAATCCGGTATAAAATTATGCCTATCAAGCAAAAAGGCTCTTAATCTTTAGATCAAGAGCTTATGTTCTGTGCTATTTTAGCAAATTTATAAGTAACATAGTTACCCTTTCTCCTATTTATTTTTCCCTCTTATCCTTATTTTCTATTGAATTGCAATTAGTGCAACGGCTATAGCTATAAATAGAAACGCGGCTATTTTTGTGACTCTGTTCAACAGAGCATTAAAGCCCCTGTTTTGCTTGGCCCACAACTGTGCACCGCCTCCGGAAATTGCACCGGAAAGCCCTTCACTCCTATCTGACTGAAATAATATACTCCCTATGAGTACAATACATACTATAACTTGAATAACCATTAAAAACGTCCTCAATACTTTTACCTCCCACAATCGTGTTTAACATTCCCATTGTAACATAGCAAACTAATAAAATCAATCGGACTTATATTGTTTTCCAGAATAATATAGATCCTTCGTGGGTCAAGCTTATGCTGTACGTCAGACTGTGTAAAAAATGTCATCCTGAGCGAAGCGAAGGATCTCAAATGGCCTAAAAACGAGATTCTTCGCTACACTCAGAATTTGCACATGTTATCCACACCACGA
>JAAZJW010000096.1 GCA_012800145.1 Clostridiales bacterium
ATGACATTTTTCACACAGTCTGACGTGTTGTTTGCTATTAACAGCATCGCCTTATAAATGCGCGTGGGTGACCCGTGACCCGTATGTTTACCCCTGGACGAACACATGGGCTCACCCCTAGTTTGCAATGCTTCAATAAGGAAAAATTACCGGGATGGGAATAGACAAGGAACTTTTTATGGCAAACACCGTCTATATTGGTGACAATATAAAATGGGGGGGGATTAAACATGTCGCGCAAAAAAAGTTTAATAATACTTATACTTGTACTAACATTAATAGCATCAGTTAGTTGTGTTGATACAAATATGCAAAAAGAGGTCGGAGGTAATTCGGAGCATTTAGAGCAGGAAAAGGCAAAGGAACGGGAAGAAAAAATAATAGCCCAATTGCGTAAATTTAATGAAACCGATGTAGACCTGAGCAAAACAATAAAATTTATCGATGAAAATGTAGACAAGGTTTCAAAAGGGGGAGCATCCCTAATGATAAGTTTATTGGAGGAAGCGCATAATAACCATCTACAAAATTTTGAAGAGAATTTTTTTCATTCAGATATCCAGGAAGGCTTTATAGATGTTTTTAATTCGGGTACAGATTTAGAGGATATTGAAAATATTGATAACGAAGAATTAAATAAACTATTGGCGGAAACAAAAAATATGGGTTATAGAGTTGAAACCGTTGAAGGGATGTTCTTTCCAATAATAGATTACAGATTTTATGAAAAATACAATTGCTATGTGACGGAAGACATGAAAGCGTATATCGAAATAATGTCTATAGAATCTACAGAAATTCCGGCTAGGGATGCGGGACTTGCTGTTAGCTGGGACGAGTTAATCGATAGAGCTATTAGGCAGGAAGGTTTTATAACCGAATATCCGGATTCAATTCAAATCGATAAAACGAAAAAAATATTTTCCAATTATATTAATTTTATTTTTTATGGACTTGACAATACCCCGCTTTTTAACCATGGGGATAATAGTATCAGAGATAATGCTAAAAAGGCTTATTTAGAAACCATAAAAAGCGAATCAGATAGTAAATTAATAGAAACCCTAGCGGATTTTGTTAATGTTTTAGAACAAAACGATTATAAGTTGACTGGGGATGTAAACGATTTCAGAAAAAATGCAGTAGAAAGAATAACAGGCAGGAAGGATATCAATGGACATTAAAAGGGTTTTATTCATCATTATTTCAGTTTTGTTGATAACAGGTTGCACGGTTAAACACAACAATTTTCCCGGAGGGAATAACAATGAAGATGGAAAGACTATAGAAGAAAACAATAGCGAAAACGGAACAACTGCGGAAGAAAATAATCAGTCAAAAGAGGAACCTAAAGAACCGTTAAATCAGCTAGAGATACAGATAGAAAACATGACACTAGAAGAAAAAATTGGACAAATACTTCTGGTGGGGATGGATGGCTACGATACGGATGACAACATAGTCGAACTCATGCAGTCCTACCATGTAGGAGGTATAATACTATATGGGAAAAATGTAAAAGATAGCAAACAATTGTTATCCCTAATAAACTCTTTGAAAAATAGTAATTCTTCTAATAAAATACCACTGTTTATCTCGGTGGATGAAGAAGGCGGTTCGGTCAGCAGAAATCCCCGGGAAATCAAAAAACTTCCCACTGCGAGAAGTATAGGTAAAACAAAAGATGTCGGTCTGGCATTCAAAGTCGGCAAATTATTAGGCCAAACTGTAGGGGCTTTTGGCTATAACATGAACTTTGCACCCGTACTCGATATAGACAGCAATCCGCTGAATCCTGTAATAGGGGACAGGGCCTTTGGACAAACCGCGGAAATAGTTTCTTCTATGGGAATTGAAACACTCAAAGGAATAAAAAAAGAAGGGGTAATCCCTGTGGTTAAACATTTCCCCGGACACGGGGATACCGCCGTTGATTCACATATCGGATTACCTGTGGTAAATCATGATTTGGAAAGAATAATGAACTTTGAAATTTTACCGTTTAAACATGCTATAGATAGTGGAGCGGATGCAGTTATGGTAGCCCATATCCTTCTTTCACAGATGGATCAGGAATACCCGGCTTCCATGTCTGAAATTATTATTACTGATACACTAAGGGATAAACTGAATTTCCAAGGTGTAATTATTACCGATGATATGACAATGGGTGCAATAGAAAAAAATTATAACATAGGTGATGCGGCTATACAATCCGTTAAAGCCGGAGCGGATATATTATTAATCGGACATGAATATGAAAAATCATTGACTGTGCTGGGTGCAATAAAAGATGAGATTAACAAGGGCAACATCTTAATGGACAGAATAGATGAAAGTGTATACAGAATATTAAAATTAAAGGAGAAATATAATTTAAAGGACTCAGTCATCGGGGACCTAAACATTGAAGAAATCAACAACAGGATAGACAGTTTGTTTGGAAGATAGAAAAATAGCAAACAAAAATAGGTTTATAAAGCGCCGATAATTTTTGACTGTCGGCGCTTAAATAGTTTCCAACAACGGTAATAAATCCAAAAGCCTATCGATTTCATAATCGGGAATAACATCAGAAAAATTTTCAGTATCCTCGGGATTAAACCAAACAGTTGTTATACCTGCATTTTTGCCTCCTTTTATATCAGATGTAAGGCTATCTCCGA
>JAAZJW010000097.1 GCA_012800145.1 Clostridiales bacterium
TCCATCTCGTATCCTTCGTCGCTCATATGGGGAGATGAAAGCCAAATTTTGTCCGTCATGTTGCATTTCATCCCTTTAACCCCCTCACGCCACCGTCCTCTTATACCCCGGCACCAATTTCTTCACAATAAGCTCTATAAGTTCTCTGTCTTCTGTCATCAAAACAGCCTTAAGCATCTCTATTTCTTTTATTAGTTGGTCTAAGTCATTAAAAACCGGTTTTCCGATAAATATTTTTTCATGTTTTGTTTCCCTTAGTCCCTCTTCTGCCATCAGAAGTTCCTCATATAGTTTTTCTCCCGGCCTCAAGCCCGTATATTCTATTTTTATATCTACATCCGGCTCAAAACCTGACAGTTTTATTAAATCCTTGGCTAAGTCTTTTATCTTTACGGGTTCTCCCATATCCAATACAAATATCTCTCCACCCTTTGCCATGGCTCCCGCCTGTATAACCAGCTGTACCGCTTCCGTTATTGTCATAAAGTATCTTATCATTTCAGAATCTGTTACCGTTACGGGTCCGCCTTCTAATATCTGTTCCCTGAACAAGGGTACCACGCTTCCGTTGCTTCCCAATACATTGCCAAATCTGACTGCCGCAAACTCTGTTTCGCTTTTTCTGTCCATGGCTTGTACTACTATTTCTGCTATTCTTTTAGTAGCCCCCATAATGCTTGTAGGATTTACCGCTTTATCTGTGGAGATAAGTATAAAGCGTTTCGCACCATATTTATCTGCACACTCGGCCACATTTATAGTTCCGAAAATATTGTTTTTAATGGCCTCCATAGGATTGCTTTCCATAAGCGGCACATGTTTGTGAGCTGCGGCGTGAAACACTATTTGGGGTCTATATGTTCTGAAGATTTGTTCCAATCTGTCTATCTCGCGAATCGTACCTATGCACACTTCCAAATCCAAATCGCTGCCGTATTTTCGCTTTAGTTCCTGTTGCAATCCGTAAGCAGTGTTTTCATAAATATCGAATATAATCAGCTTCTTGGGTGAAAAGTCGGCTATTTGCCTGCACAGTTCGGATCCTATGGAACCTCCCCCGCCTGTAACCAATATAATTTCGTTTTTCAAATAGTCGGACATGGATGCCAGGTCTACCCTTACAGGAGCTCTGCCCAACAAATCTTCTATTTGGATATCTCTTATTTTTTTGATGTCTACGCTTCCGTCGATAATTTCATATACACCCGGCAATATCTTTAAACTGCATTTTGTCCCCTTACAGATGTTTGCAATTTCTTTTATCTCCTGTTTGTTTGCCGAAGGTATAGCTATCAGTATTTCGTCTATCTTTTTTTCTTGCACTATTCTATGTATATCTTTTCTGGTGCCCAAAATAGGAACACCGTGAATTTTTCCTTTGTATTTTTTAGAATCATCGTCTATTACCGCCACGGGATATTTATGTATTTGCGGATTGTTGTACATTTCTTTTATTATCATAGAGCCTGCTTTTCCGCAAATACATAAATATCCCGTGGCGGTAATAGATGATGACTTCAAAAAA
>JAAZJW010000098.1 GCA_012800145.1 Clostridiales bacterium
AAGGTAAAGGTCATTCCATAAGCAGCCTCACTTTCCACTCTTCTAATCAAATCGGCACCGGCGATAATGTTCGACCATTGGTCGTCTCCGCCCATTTGTAAGCGGCAGTTATACCTTCTGTACAATTCCAAAAAATCATAGGCCTGCATAATCATATAATTAAATTCAAGAAAAGAAAGTCCCTTTTCCATTCTATTTTTAAAGCACTCAGCCGCCAGCATTCTGTTAACCGGGAAGTGCCTGCCTATTTCCCTTATAAAGGAAACATAATTCAGCTCTAACAGCCAATTGGCGTTGTTTTCCATGATAGCATTACCTTCCGAAAAATCAAGGAATCTCTTGGTCTGTTCAATAAAACATTCCCCATTGTGGGCAATTGTTTCAGGGGTCATCATTTGTCTCATGTCCGTCCTTCCGGAGGGGTCGCCGACCATAGCTGTACCTCCACCCAACAGGAATATAGGCTTATGGCCTGCTCTCTGAAGATGGGCCATAGCCATGAGTTGCACAAAATGGCCTACATGTAAGCTGTCCGCTGTCGGATCAAAACCTATATAAAAGGTGACTTTTCCCTTCCCAAGCATCTCCCGGACTTCATTTTCATGGGTAACTTGTTCAATAAAGCCACGTTTTTTTAAAATATCAAAAACATTCTCCACCATGGTTCCTCCTCAATCTGTTGATAATAATTAGACATAAAAAATAAAGGGTTACTTGTTTCCTTCAATGTTTTTAACGGTTATTTGTATTTTGGCTCATTATATCACATGTTAAACAAAAAACGCAATACTTGGCCCTCCCGCAATAGGATCAAGCTATCACAAGGAAGACGAATAGAATATATTTTTATGCCATCACCATGGAAGGAAAACAACCAGAACAGTTTCTGCCATAAGGGAGAGGATAGCATATTATATGATTTTCGTTATCGCTAAAACCATCAAGATAGCTCCGGACAACCAAGAAATATTAATGTTTGATTTTTCAACAAGTTTTCTGCCTATTAACAGACCTAGCTGAACAGCCACAATGCCGTAGAGCAGGGAAAGAAATATTACCCGGATATAGTTAATGCCTGCCAGGCTACTGCTAAATCCAATGGCCAAAGAATCTAGGGAAAGGGCAACGGCTAAGTATAGGGACTCCTTGGGACCAAGATCCTTGGATTTATTAAAATCCGCATTGGTTTCGTCAACATACACACTTATTATTAAATCAGATATTTTTAGTTTTACCTCCCCATTCGAAGTGGGGGTTTTTGCAATGCGGTTTTTAATTATACCCTGGAATAAATAGAATATACCTAAAAGCATTAATATTAAAAAGCTGGCTAGCAGGGTTATGCTTTCAGGTACTATTTTTTTTACCACTGATCCCAAGAATAAGGAAAAAGCAAGGAGAGAAGAGCAAGTAATATTGATAATGGCTGTGGATATAAACGGTATTTTTATTTCATTTGTTCCATAGGCAACACTTGCCACAAATGCATCTAGGGATAATGTAAATACCAACAATAGGGTTTCTACCAAAACGCCACCTTCCTTTCTAAGGACTGTTTGCTATGTTATGTAAATATTTCTACGGGCAACCATCTGCACCCACAACAGGGGCAGATTTTTGTTCCGGTCGGATTTAAATTACAAGGGGCAGACATTATATGATATTCAACTCCTAATTAAATGGTTACACAGATAAGTATTATATGTTGATTTTTTATACGTAGTATATGTTTAATCCGAAAGTATTTTGAACGGTGGCGGGGGTACCGACACGATATAATGTTGGCAACAAATAAATCAGGATTATGAGGAATTGTTATTGAAAATTTGGGAAATATAAAATAAAGTGGATTCAGGGGGAAAAAGATGAAAAGCATGTTTTTTTATGATACCGTCATAGGTAAAATTAGCATTATGGAAGCTGACAGCAGCATTATAAATGTGAGTTTTGTCGGTGATACAAATAACATACAAACTGAGGATACCGAAATAAAGGAAACACCTCTTCTGAAGAAGGCTGGAAAACAGCTCAGGGAATATTTTGAGGGTAATCGAAGGTATTTTGATCTGCCTTTGTTGCCCATCGGAACAAAATTTCAAGAAAGTGTTTGGAAGGTTTTGCAAACCATACCCTATGGGGTGACATGGAGTTATAAACAGGTAGCGGAAAGGGTTGGTTCGCCTAAGGCTGCCAGGGCTGTCGGCATGGCAAACAATAGAAACCCCATTGCTATATTTATTCCCTGACACCGCGTCATCGGATCAGATGGTAAGCTGGTCGGTTATGGCGGTGGGCTACATATTAAAAAGTATCTTCTGGATATGGAGAAACAAAACATACAGGGATAGCGGCGAAACATCCCTCACACAACCAGATGTCAGGCTGTGTGAAAAAGCATCTTTTTCACTTGTTGTCATCCTGAGACGTCAGACTGTGTGAAAAATGTCAT
>JAAZJW010000099.1 GCA_012800145.1 Clostridiales bacterium
ATGACATTTTTCACACAGTCTGACGATTCTCTGTTTGACAATAAACCCTGGATATTTTGGCGTATATGCTATAAACTATATTGGAAAGAAAAATATGAAGGACAAAAGAGGTGATATTTTTGTCAAGACCGGATAAAAAAAATTACCTGATAACAGGACTTACGGTAGCCATTCTATCTTTCGTTTTACTCTTTGTGGGGATAAAATTTATATTGGGAAACGAAATCGCTGCAAAAAACATTATAGCATTTACGAGTTTTTCAATTTTGGCAGGTGTGACAGCATCATTATTGGTATTATATGAACTGAGAATCACCTTTATAAGTTTTATAATCGGTTTAACTGTAGGTTTTATTCTGATGTATCGTACATTTCTACGAGAAACTTCAGATTGGAAAGACCTGATCGGACTCCTTTCTGTGTTCATATTTACTGTAACAAGTCTGGGAATTGGCATACTAGCACAATTAGGGTATCACTTTTTTAGAAAATGGGAAAAGAAGTACAAAATTTGAAATGGGGTTATATTTGTGGAAATATTGATAGATTTACATAACCATACTGTTGCCAGTGGCCATGCCTACAGCTCTATGGAAGAACTGATATCAAGAGCCGTGAAGAAAAATGTCAGGGTTTTAGGTATCTCGGATCATGCCCCGGCCTTGCCCGGCGGTCCTAATATATTTCATTTTGGCAATTTGTTTGTGGTGCCCCGGGAGATAGACGGGCTGATTCTATTAAAGGGTGTGGAAACCAACATTATGGACTTTGAAGGAAATATAGATGTGCCTGCAAGAATTCTCAAAAGACTGGATTATGCCATAGCCAGTTTGCATCCTCCCTGTATAGAACCCGGTACAAAAGAAGAAAACACCAATGCTATTATCGGTGCAATGAAAAATCCCTTTGTGAAAATTATAGGCCATCCCGATGATTCCAGGTATCCTATGGATTATGAGGCCATAGTACAAGCTTCTAAGCTGTATAATGTAGCCCTTGAAATTAACAACACTTCCCTACGCCCCGATAGTTACAGGGTGGGTGTTCATGAAAACGCTGCAACTATTTTAAGCCTTTGTAAAAAATATAAAGTAAAGGTCATATTCGGCAGTGATTCCCATGTTTCCTACGACATCGGCAATTTTTCCAATTGTATCTGGATTACCGAGGAAGCAAATTTCCCGGACGAACTTGTGATAAATTATAGCAAGGATGCTATAAATGAACTGCTGGATGAAGAAATATTTTAGTATTTCACCTTAAAGCTTCTTTTTTGTATCCCGAAACTAATTGCAGATTGTTCCATGTCCGGACCTTCCCCCCAGTAGATATCAAGAAAATATCTTGAAAGACCTTTTGAATTTAGCATATCACCAACATCCTGCACCTGAAAAGACCTTAGTTCTCCATAAATTGGATGAAATATAGATTCTTCTGTATCCAACAACGTAACTGATGCTCCAAAGGGGAAAATCGGGTTGTTCCATTGCTCCATCCCCCATATTGCAGGATGAACAGCAATATACCCAACTTCCGGTGTCACCCCCGAAGCCATTACCGACCCATGCTTTGCAGTATAGGCCGTAATATCCTGTTCAAAATAACAAAATGCCACTTATATCCCCTCCCTGAAAAATTCAATATGAAACTTCCTAATTGTATAATATTAAGTACGGGATATAATTGTTAAACAAAAAATAGGCAAATAATTCATGACAAAAAGGGATGTCAGACTGTGTGAAAAAGCACTTTTCTCGCTTTTTGTCATTGCTATGAA
>JAAZJW010000100.1 GCA_012800145.1 Clostridiales bacterium
AAACAGACCCAGTGGATTTCAAGGAACCCTGCAGATATGCTTCCGCTGCTGTCCTGGCATCACCGCTTGCCCCGACAACAACTTCGATACCTTTTGAATTAAAGATATCAATAGCGCCGCCCCCCATACCTCCTGAAATAATCACATTAACTCCCATATCATTCAGGAAAACCGGCAAAAAACCGCGCCTGTGTCCAGGGTTCGGTACGGATTCACCTTTTATAATTTGATTATCCTCAGCCTCAAAAATATTAAAATTAGCACAATGTCCAAAATGCTGGGTTACCTTTTCATTTTCACTTGCTACCGCAATTTTAATCATTTCCTATCCCTCCACCTTTTTAATATTCCGACAACAAAATCGGCTCAATTTTCACCAAAGATTTTCTGTCCCTCTATCATAAACAACAATTATTCCCGGGTCAACTGACAATTTAATTCTTTTAAATTTATATTGTTATTTCACTGCCGGTTGATAAGTACCCAACACTATCACCCATAATAGTTTTTAGCCTATCATAGGGTTCCATACCCGTACAATGACAAGTATAACATTTTGCCTTTGTATCTAAAAGATACTTACCTATTTTATCTATAATTTCGGGACTTTCGTCACCACCGGAACGGCTCGAAAGATGAAATCCGCCTATTACATAATCAGGCATATTCCCTTTTAAGGCGTGAAAATGCTCAATAATATTAACAATACCGTTATGAGCACAACCTGTTACCAAAAGCGTCTTTCCATCTTCTTCTACTATAAGGTTCTGTTCATGTACAAAGGTATCATCCACCATTTGCCCGTCCTTCTCAATAAACAAACCCTTATTTGACGATGGTTGCGGTTCCTTCTGAGTAACGTCCGAATATATTTGAATTTGCCTGCCGATAAAAAAACGGTCCGATGTGAACATTATCTGGCTATTGTCTTCCAGGTCTTCTTCCAAGCCTGTATATTCCAGCTTATCACCGGGACGTAAGGCATAAAATTTTTCAAATGCCTGGGGATGTATAAATATATCGGCTGTGTCATTCTCCTGCAAAAATACCTTCAGCCCGCCGCCGTGGTCATAATGCCCATGTGAAATCACAAGAAAATCAACATCTGCAATGTTAACATTCATTTTTTTAGCATTTTCAAGAAACAACCCACTCGCTCCGACATCAAATAAAATTTTGTAGATACTTGTTTCAATATATAAACTAAGTCCATGCTCACTACCAAAATCTTCCGATATTGATGTGTTTTCCGCCAACATTTTAATTATCATGCCCCTAACCCCTCATCTTCTTCAAAAAGTATTTCCATCGTTTTTTTATAGACCTCTTTAGCTGCTGTTCCCGATATACAATCTATATCCACAATGGTCTGTCCATTATTAATTGCTCTTACAGCCTCTGGATCGAATGGTACTCTACCTACAAAGGACAAACCATGTTTTTTACAGAATGATTCGATTTTTTCTGTATTCACAGGATTGGTATCATATTTATTGATACAAACTGCTATTTTTACCCCGAATTTCTTCGCCGTATTTATAATTCGCTCCATATCACTGATACCCGATACAGAGGGTTCAGTTACGATTAATACCATATCAACACCACTGAGAGATGCGATAACCGGACAACCAATTCCCGGAGAACCATCGATAATTGCAAACTCTGTATCAATCCCTTCATCGACCACCGTTGTTTTCATCTGTTTTTTCACCTCAGCGACCAAAAGCCCGGAAGTGCCACATCCCATTTTAAGCTGTGCTGTTGAAAAAACTTTTTTGCCGGGAACAGAATACAGCATCAATTCTCCTGATACGGCCGGTTTCAAGGTTGCTGCTCCTACAGGACAAACAAGCTGGCAAACCCCGCAACCTTCACAGGCGAAAGGATTTACCCTGTATCCTCCTTCCGCTGTAATTGCATCAAATCGGCAATGTTGTCTGCATTTGTCACACTCAATACACAATTCCGGATCTATTACAGCCTCGGGCAATCCATAAAAATCCGTTTTTTTCGGTTCAGCATCCTGTTTTGTTATAAGATGTAAATTGGGTGCATCCACATCGCAGTCCGCATATGCCTTGGCGTCGGAAAGTTTTATAAACGCACTTGCCAGAGTTGTTTTTCCCGTACCGCCTTTGCCGCTAAGAATTAACAACTGCTTCATGACGCTGCACCTCCTTTGTTACCGTCTCCAATAAATCCGAAAAAATTTTCCTGTATTTTTTGCTTTCCCTTACTACTATTTTTGCATTTGAATTTAACATCCCAAGTTCATTATCAAAAGGAATTCGGCCTAGGATTTTAATGTTTCTTTCTAAACAAAATTTTTCTGCCGGATTTTCTCCCTCAAGACATTTATTAAGAACAACACCAAATGGTTTTTTAAATATCTTCACCAGTTCATAAACCATGTTGAGATTATGAACACCAAACAAAGTAGGCTCAGCCACTAAAATACAGTAATCAGCGTCTTTTATACTATCCATGACAACACAGGCACTGCCAGGGGGACAATCGATAAAAATAGGAATGTCTGAAATATTTCTGTTGTCGTCCAAAAGTTTGCTGATGATTGGAACACCGGATATCTCCCCTGTATTTAATATTCCTGTGTTAACACGTACACTGCCCGATGTACCTTTTTGTATTTTGCCGATAACCTTATCCTTTTCAGTCAATGCTTTTTCAGGGCAAAGCAGCACACAGCCACCGCAAGAATGGCAAATGTCCTCGAATATAACCAATTTATCTTTAATATAGGAAAGTGCATTAAATTCACAAAAATCGACACACTTTCTGCATCCATTGCAAAGTTCATCATCTACTACAGGAATTTTAACCGATACCTCTTCTTCTTTAATGTCTTCCGGTTTAAAAAACAAATGTCCGTTCGGTTCTTCAACATCACAGTCAATATAAATTGATTGTTTTGCTACTGCGGCTAAATTTACCGATACCAACGTTTTACCTGTGCCTCCCTTGCCACTTAGCACAGCTACCATCATATCAATTTCTCCCTCTACCGCGTCCGTGTCCATGAAACCCGGCATGAATTTCGTTTAATAAGGAAAGTTTCCCATCTATAAAAGCATCTATATTCTCCCTTGCCGGGGCATCAATTGTTCTGTATATTTCAACACCGGCAGCCTTCAGAACATTGGCAGCATTTTCTCCACATCTGGGTGCCAGTAAAACATTTGCCTCGGTATCAACTATTATTTGTGCAGCTTTAACCCCCGCACCGCCTGCACTTGTTGCCGCACTGTTATCAACAAACTCGCTTTCCTCGGTTTCCGTATCATATACAAGGTAATAAGGAGCGCGCCCGAGAGCTTCGCAGACATCTGTTTTTATATCTTTTTCATCTACAGGTATAACTAT
>JAAZJW010000101.1 GCA_012800145.1 Clostridiales bacterium
CCTGATATCACGGATTTTATGAAAAAACTGGGCAAGA
This sequence comes from Clostridiales bacterium, assembly GCA_012800145.1. GTDB lineage: Bacteria > Bacillota > Clostridia > Peptostreptococcales > Natronincolaceae > JAAZJW01. The sequence goes on from JAAZJW010000101.1 coordinate 38, forward strand.
AAGCTGAATTTATAGATGGTTTGCGGGTCACGGATGAAGAAACCATGGAGATTACGGAAATGGTCCTCTTTGGGAAAATTAACAGAGAAATTGTTTCGCGTATCAATGCCAATGGTGTAAAATCCATAGGGATCAGCGGAAAAGACGGTGGCACCTTCAGGGCAAAACAAAAAAAACCCGAACTTGGTCTGGTAGGAAAAATAGAAGAGGTAGATGTGGACTTGATAAATACTATTATAAATAAGGGATATATTCCTGTGGTTTCTCCGATAGCCTATGGGGGCGGGGGAAAAACATTTAATATTAATGCAGATGAAGTAGCGGGGCGGTTAGCAGCAGAGTTAAACGCCAAAAAATTGATCCTGATCACAGATGTAAAGGGGATTATGAGAAAACAGAATGATAGCTCCACGGTTATTTCCCAAATCAAAACAGAAGAGATAAAGGAGTATATAGACCGGGGAATTATAACCGGTGGAATGATTCCTAAAATAAAATGTTGTTTTGAAGCAGTAAAGGGTGGGGTCGAAAGGGCACACATCATCGACGGCAGAAAGCCCCATTCCATACTTCTGGAAATATTCACAAACGAAGGTATAGGAACGATGATAACAAACTGAACTATTGTTAAACCATTGTTCGCAGTCTCGCAACACAAATTTATTTGCTTCCTTTGGTCGCATAAATTTGGTGCTCGTTGCCTTTTTGTCCAACGAACCTTGTGAGTTGTTGACAAAACGGACAGCCGGCTGCGTTTGACCTACCATCGGTTTGCTGTTTCCTTCAGTCACACAAACCGGGTTAGGTCATAAAAACTATTGTTCAATTGGGGGGTAAATATAATGAGCAACGTTGTTGAAGACGGAAACAAATACAGTATGAACACTTATAACCGAGGAAACATGGTTATAGACGAAGCAAAAGGATGTTGTTTAAAAGATATAGAAGGCAAACAATATTTAGATATGATGGCGGGAATAAGTGTATGCAACCTGGGACACAGCCATCCCGTGGTTGTTGAGGCAATTCAACAGCAGGCGGAAAAATTAATACATGTTTCCAACCTATATTGGATTCCACAGCAGATAGAATTAGCAAGACTTTTAGTAGAAAACTCATTTGCAGACAAAGCATTTTTTTGTAATAGCGGTGGAGAGGCTAATGAGGCAGCCATAAAACTTGCCAGAAAATATTCGTACAAAAAATATGGGGAAAAAAGAAATGAAATTATAGCCATGACTTCTTCCTTCCATGGCAGGACCCTTGCAACATTAAGCATTACTTCCAACAAAAAATATCACGAGGGTTTTGGGCCCATGCCCGAAGGTTTCAAATTTGCAAATTTTAACGATATAGATTCGGTGAAAGCCGGGATGACGGAAAAAACCTGTGCTATTATTGTGGAGCCCGTGCAGGGGGAAGGTGGGGTCAATGCAGCGGAAGAAAAATTTTTAAAACAATTGAAGGCTGTATGCACAGAGAAGGATATTCTATTGATTTTTGATGAAATTCAATGTGGAATGGCAAGAACGGGAAAATTATTTGCGTACGAACATTATGCTATAGAGCCGGATATTATGAGTCTGGCGAAGGCTTTGGGTAATGGCTTTCCTATTGGAGCTGTATTGGCCAGGGGAAAAGTAGCATCAGCCTTCAGTCCCGGGGATCATGGCACCACCTTCGGGGGAAATCCTCTGGCTTGCAGTGCTGCTCTGGCTACACTAAAATATATTCTACGGGAAAAACTTTGGGAAACTGCGGCCCATAAAGGAAATTACTTTAAAGAGCAATTGCAAAAACTCGTAGAAAAATATTCATGGGTAAAACAGGTAAAGGGTAAAGGCTTGATGATCGGACTGGAATTGGAAATAGAGGGAGCACCATTTGTACAAAGAATGGCAGAGGAAGGTATATTGATAAATTGTACTGCAGGAAAGGTGCTGCGTTTTCTTCCCGCCCTTATAATAGAAGAAAAAGATATACAAAGAACAGTGGAAACGCTGGATAAAATTTTTGGAGAGAGCGCACTATCCCAATAAAAAATTTCCGGTATATTGAAAACATAAGGATTTCCCATACATGGTCAGTGATTTTAATAAACCCATCATATAGGTATTAGGGCCTACTAATAATTTAGTGGGATTGATATTTATAAAAAGATAGTCTAACGGTGCTACGTATTTTACAAAAATTTAATCAAAAATATTATAATAAATAAAAAATTTTCCGGATTAACCCGGAAAATTTTTTATTTATTTTTGTATACATGTGTATTTTTTAACACATACATATAAACTACGACAATATAATACATGTATCTACCAAAAAAACTAATTGTTGACAAGGTGGTACTATTGTACTATAATTCGGGTAAGTAACCGGTTACTTCTGGGAGGGTGAACAAATTGAAACTGAAAATATTACATACTAGAGAAAAGCTGATACTGGCAACTATTGATGTTATAAATGAACTCGGTATACAAGGTTTTTCTACAAAGGAGGTAACAAAGAGAATAGGTGTATCAAGCGGAACCCTGTTTAAACATTTTAGGACAAAAAATGATCTGTTGGTTGCTGTACTGAGCTATTACTCCCAATATGATAATGATATTATTGAATCTATTAAATTAAAGAAATTAGGTCCGAAGGATGCAATTATATACTATATAAACAGATATGCAGAATACTATGAAAATTATCCTGCCATCACTGCTATTACACAATCATATGATATATTGACCTGCGACCCCGATCTGGAAGGCTACATTAAATTAATTGCCTTTAACCGATCTAACTTTCTTAAAACAATGATTGAATCAGCTCAAAAAAGTGGGGAAATCAGGGCAGATATTAAAAGCGAAATATTAGCTGATATTATCAATGGGCTCCATAAGGAAATTTGTCTCAAATGGAGATTGAACAAATACAGTTTCAGTTTAAGGGACAAAACTATTTCTGCACTTAAGGCAGTCCTGGAAGCATTCAGCTAGGGAAGGGGGATATAAATATATGGCAAGGGTTTTGATAGTAGACGATGCGGCTTTTATGAGATTGTCCATTAGAACCATGCTCGAAAAAAACGGTTTTGAGGTTATAGGGGAAGCTAGGAATGGGTTGGAGGCTGTGCAGAAATATAGGGATCTCAACCCGGACATAGTCACAATGGACATTACCATGCCCAAGGTGACAGGCGTCGATGCACTAAAGATCATCATGGGCTATGATCCTGATGCAAAGGTTATCATGCTGTCCGCAATGGGACAGGAAAGTATGGTAAAAGAGGCTGTCCTGAACGGTGCAAAATCCTTTATAGTTAAACCTTTTAAAGAGGAACATTTAGTAAAAACCCTCAGAAACCTTATAACCTAGTTTATGCTGAAAATTAGGGGCCTAGGCATCGGGGATTTATAGGCCAGGCAGTTATGAATTTAATAACATAATATTCCAAAAAGGATCCGGCAATCCGGTAAGCCGCATCCGACATCTAAAGGGGGATGATTCAGTGTTTGATGATTGTTCACGTGAACCAATGTTAGATATGTATATATTTGAAACTTCAGAACTTATAGAACAACTGGAGCGACATATACTGTTTTGTGAAGAAATTAATAACTATACGGGGGATGCCATAAATGAAATTTTTCGGATTATGCACACTATAAAAGGTTCCTCCGCAATGATGCTTTTTAATAATATAGCGTCGCTTGCCCATTCAGTTGAGGACCTATTTTCCTTCCTCCGCGAAAAAAAGCCGAATATTGTGGACTATTGCAGTTTATCTGACTTATTGTTGCAGACTGTGGATTTTATAAAGACCGAAATAAAGAAGATAAAGGAAGGGCATGATGTAGATGGTGAAATAGATGGCCTAATAACACTGATTTCGGAAAACCTGGAGAAACTAAAAAATGAAAACGGTATGTCAGGTTCGGTTTCTGAGGGGGGAACTGACTCAGAAGAGCAACAACAGTATTATATAGGTAAACAAAAACAGGAAATATGTCATAACAAAAGTGCCTATAAAGCAACCGTATTTTTTGAGAAGGAATGCCAAATGGAAAACATTCGTGCCTATATAATGGTACATAACTTAAGGGAAATTGTCGGGGAGTTGCATTATATTCCGGAGGATATTATATACAACGACGACAGTGTAAACCAAATAAGAGAAGAAGGTTTCCGAATATTTTTTAAAACAGACAGAAGTTATGAAGAAATTTACAAACTTTTCGTGGAAACATTGTTCCTTGATGGTATTGATCTCAAAAAGTTGGATGAATATGAGGAAGCGGAAATATTTTCACAGGAAAAAGAAATAATTTTGTCGGAGGACAATCCTGTCGTTGTGCCGGAAATAAATGAAGAAACAGCCGAAAAAGCAGGTGACAAATATCCTTCATACACAGCAGCACCCCAAAGCATGATCAGTGTCAGTGTATCGAAACTGGATGATTTGACGGATTTAGTGGGAGAGATGGTTATTTCTGAAGCAATGGTTACACAAAATCCTGACCTCAAAGGTTTGGAACTAGAAAACTTTAACAGAGCAGCACTGCAGTTCAGAAAAATTACTAATGAATTGCATGATATGGTAATGTCTATCCGAATGGTTCCTTTGTCTACTACCTTTCATAGAATGAGACGAGTAGTTCGGGATATGTGCAGAAAATTGGGCAAGGAGGTCCATTTGGAGATTATCGGTGAAGAAACGGAGGTGGATAAAAACATTATAGAGCACATTACCGACCCGCTTATGCACCTTGTGCGCAATGCAATCGATCATGGCATAGAATCCACAGAGGACAGGTTAGGTAAAGGAAAACCAAGGGAAGGTACGATTATTCTGGAGGCCAAGAATGCGGGAAACGAGGTCCATATAGTCATAAAGGATGACGGGAAGGGTTTAAACAGGGATGAATTACTGAACAAGGCCAAAGCAAATAATCTTCTGTTTAAACCCGAAGAAGAAATGACGGATAAAGAAATTTTTTCATTGATTTTTTTGCCCGGGTTCTCTACAAGTGATGGCATCACCGAATTTTCGGGTAGGGGTGTTGGCATGGATGTTGTAACCCAAAATATAGAAATGATAGGGGGGACAATTTCAGTCGATAGTACCGAAAATGAGGGAACGGAGATAACACTAAAGATACCGCTGACCCTGGCAATTATAGACGGCATGAATATAAGGGTGGGAAATTCCATATACACCTTACCTACCAATTCAATTATAGAATCTTTCAGGCCCAAACAGTTTGATGCCATCATAGACCCGGATGGCAATGAAATGATAATGTTCAGGGGAGAATGTTATCAAATAGTAAGAATACATAAATTATACAATGTTGAAACAGAAATTACACAATTTCATGAAGGAATAATGATTATGGTAGAAAGCAACGGAAACATGCTCTGTATATTCGCAGATGAACTGTTAGGTCAACAACAGGTGGTTGTAAAATCATTGCCGGGCTATATTCAAAAAATAAAGAAGATCAGTGGAATTGCCGGATGCACGTTACTGGGGGATGGAACAATTAGCCTGATAATCGACGTTGCGGGTTTAATTGACAGGTAAAGAATCCGGATTTGTCATTGCTATGAAGGCCCCACATTTTTGTCATCCTGAGACGAGCAGGATTAGCTTGACCCGCGAAGGATCTATATTTTACAATAATGCTTTCGTTTATCGTGGTGTGGGTAACACGTGCAAATTTCTGAGACAGACAGTATAAGTTTGACCCGCGAAGAATCTTGATTTGTCATTCTGAGACAGACAGTATAAGTTTGACCCGCGAAGAA
>JAAZJW010000005.1 GCA_012800145.1 Clostridiales bacterium
AGCATTATTGTAAAATATAGATCCTTCGCGGGTCAAGCTAATCCTGTTCGTCTCAGGATGACAAAAATGTGGGGCTTTCATAGCAATGACAAAAAGCGGGAAAAGTGCTTTTTCACACAGTCTGACAACCCTCTTGTGTCCTTCTAGATTCCTCGTAATTGATTCTTCATAGACATCGTTAATACTGTTTGTCTCAGAATTTGCACATGTTATCCACACCACAATAAATGGAAATGTTCTTTTTGGGTGGGGGCAGACGATTCTGTCCGCCCGGGGTGGACAGAATCGTCCACCCCTACAATTTCCATAGCAATGACAAAAATAACACAGGAGGACAGCAGCCTGTGTGAAAATGGCCATTTAATGCAGCACCCTGTCCCAAAAACGCTTTTGTGCTATTGCATTTATAAAATCGTCCCCGAAATTATTGTTGTTTACCGCGCCGACAACACCCGTGGTGTTGTTAAATTTCGACTGTTCAATATAGGCCTGTCCGGTTGTTGCGGCACCTATCGGTTTATTATGTTTGTATATCTCACGGCAAAATTCCATGATTTTCTGATCAAATTCAGCTTGATTTGTTGCCTTTCCACCGACAACATAAATTGCATCATACAATACGGGTGCCTTCGTTTTAAAAGTCTCCCCAACATCTAACTGTTCGCCGTTATCTCCGGTAACGGGACCCAATCTCTCGCTGATTATATCGAAAAACACTCCGTTGTTATTCAGCATATCCATTATACCTTTGACTTCCTTGCTATTAAAATCGTTTCCAATTAATATACCGACTTTCTGTGTGGCGGCGGAATATGTGGTATTGGCCATACTGATTGCGGGCGAAGTCCTTGACTCGGAAACATTGGAATTTTTCGGTCTTTCCACACCGAGATTGTCGGCGAAGGTACACGCCATATCTTTATCTACATTTGCCCACATTTCAACATTTCTCTGTCTGGTATCTCTATTTTTGACAAACTGAAGATGAAAAATAAATGTATCCACAAGGTCCTTTTTCTCAAAAGGTGCCAAACTGTTCCAAAACAGGCGTGCCTGTGAAAAGTAATCATCAAAAGAGGCACTTGGGAGCCTTCTCGTTACTCTACCTTCTACTTCTGTCGGATGATATGTATATCCGCCATCTTCAGGAGATGCCTCTGCAGGTTTATTACCTGCTAACAAATCCTCATGATGAGCCATACTGTCGACATCGATTCGATATTTTGAATGACCGTCTCTATGGTTGGTATTTACACTGCTGATGGGTCTGTTGACCGGGATTTCATTGATGTTTGCCGTACCGAGGCGGTGATAATCCGTATCTCGATAGGCAAAAGCCCTTCCTTGTAAAACAGGGTCGTTGGAAAATTCAATTCCCGGTACGAGGGTGGAGGGATCAAAGGACGATTGTTCGTCTTCCGCAAAAAAGTTATCGACTAGCCGATTCAGTGTCAATTTGCCGATAATATCCACAGGAATTATCTCTTCAGGCCAAAATTTTGTGGGGTCCAGAACATCAAAATCATATTTGAGTTCATCTTCTTCGGGAATTAACTGCACCCCCAACTCATATTCAGGGAATGCGCCTTTTTGAACGGCTTCTATAATATCCCGACGATGAAAATCCGGGTCAAAACCGCCAATGGCATTGGCTTCATCTAACAATAACGAGTGGACCCCAAGCATGGGTTTCCATACAAACCTTACAAAGGTTGATTTCCCTTGTGCATTTATAAAGCGGAATGCATTAATAGGCCACCCTTCTATCATCCTCCAGCTTCTCGGTCGTCCCCTCAGGGACATCAGCCACATTACCATATGTGCCGATTCCTGATTACTCGCTACATAGTCCCAAAAGTTATCATGTGCTACGGTGGCCTGGGGTACATCTGTAATCGGATTGGGTTTTACCGAATGTACCATGTCCATAAATTTCATGGCATCTGCCAATATAAAAACGGGGAATTGAAGTGACAACATATCATAGTTTCCCTCTTGTGTATAGAATTTAACTGCAAAACCCCGTATATCCACCGCCGTATCTTTAGAACCTTTACTGCCGATAAAATTAGAAAATCGTGTGAAAACAGGGGTTACAGTGCCGGGTTCCTGTAAAAATGCGGCCACTGTATATTCTTTCATCGATTTATACAATTCAAACTCCCCATACAAACCGAATCCCCTGGCATGAACCACTTTTTCCGGTATCCTTTCCCGATTGAAACGGGACTGTTTCCTATAGAAATTGGTATCCCTAAGCAACAGCGGACCACGTGCTCCCGCTCTCAGGGTCCATCGGTCGTTAGCAATTTTATATCCGGAGTCGCTTGTCATTATTTTTTCCGGGCCGATGTTTGCCTCACGGTGTTGTGCGAGTTGTTCGTTTTTTATGTCCCCGCCGGTCGGGTTAATGTTCTCGTTTACATCCATGTCATCGCCTTCCTTTCTTTGCATATTTAAAGTGCCCATTTATTGTGATTTTATGCAAGTCTAGGATGCAAAAAAGACACGGGAAACGAATTTCCCTATGCCTTTAAATTGTTCCGGATTCTTCGTGAGCACGTTAATATTGTCCATCTCAGAAAAAACCATCGTTAAACCATTGTTAAACCATTGTTAAACCATTGTTAAACTATCGTTA
>JAAZJW010000102.1 GCA_012800145.1 Clostridiales bacterium
ACAATAATGCTTTCGTTTATCGTGGTGTGGGTAACACGTGCAAATTTCTGAGTGTAGCGAAGAATCTCGTTTTTAGGCCATTTGAGATCCTTCGCTTCGCTCAGGATGACATTTTTCACACAGTCTGCCATTCCCGTGGTTTTTTTTGATTCTCGGCTTTGAATAAATGAAGACCTAAATTTAGGACTATATAATGCTTACCAAACAGGTAAACAAATGTTATAATGTATTAGAAGTTCTCGAACTTATAAAATTGTAAAAAACGGTGGTTCATTAAAATATATTTATTATTGTTAATGATAAAAATTCGAAGCAGTCAGCTTATATAAAGGGCGGTGAACAACTGACTTTTGTCAGATAATACATGGAAAAACTAATAATCAGAGGTGGAAACAAATTACGCGGAACTGTCAATATAAGTGGATTTAAAAATTCGGCTGTGGCAATTATACCGGCCACAGTGTTAGCTGGAGATACTTGTATTATTGATAATTTACCACAAATAAGTGATGTTAAAATATTAGCCAACCTACTTTCAGGCCTTGGAGCTGATGTAGAGAATTTGGATCCCAACACACTTAAAATAAATACTGTAAACATGAAGGAATGTTATGCAAATTACGAAATGGCAAAGGAATTGAGAGCGTCATATTACCTGTTGGGGGCCGCATTAGGGAGGTTCGGGAAGGCCAGGGTTGCGTACCCGGGCGGGTGTTCTATTGGAAATAGGCCAATAGACCAACATATTAAAGGTTTTGAAGCCCTCGGAGCGGAAGTAGACATAGAGCATGGAATAATATCGGTGGAAGCGGAAAAATTGACAGGTGCAGAAATTTATCTGGATGTTGTCAGTGTGGGTGCAACCATAAATATAATGCTGGCCGCCGTTATGGCGGAAGGTATGACTACGATAGAAAACGCTGCCAAGGAGCCTCATATAGTTGATATGGCAAATTATCTGAACTGCATGGGTGCAGATGTCAGGGGTGCAGGCACAGATGTAATTAAAATCAGGGGTGTAAGAAAATTAGGTGGATGCTCACACACGGTTATCCCCGATCAGATAGAAGCAGGTACATATATGATAGCGGCGGCAGCTGCAGGCGGAGATGTATCAATAAATAATGTTATACCGAAACATTTGGAGGCAGTTATTGCCAAGCTAAAGGAAACAGGGGTACAGGTTACGGAAAAAGGGGAGTCTATCAGAATAATATCATCCGGAAAACTAAAAAGCGTCAGTATAAAAACCCTGGTGTATCCGGGATTTCCAACGGATTTACAGCAGCCCATGAGTAGTTTGCTGACCACGGCAAAGGGCACAGGGACAGTAACGGAAACAATATTCGATAGAAGATTTAAACATATAGATGAGCTTAAAAGAATGGGAGCTAACATAAAGGTGGAGGGAAGAATAGCCATTATTTATGGTGTTGAAAAATTGACGGGTGCGGAAGTAGTGGCGTCCGATTTAAGGGCGGGAGCTTCTTTGGTGGTGGCCGCTCTTATGGCGGAGGGTGAAACAGAAATAGAAAATATCCAATTTATAGATAGAGGTTATGCTCAGTTGGAACAGAAGTTATTAAATCTGGGAGCGGACATTAGGAGAGAACAGATGAAATAAATTGCGATTGGGGTAAAAATGGGACAAAATCTTTTAAACTATTACCTTTGAGGTAAGTTGGGGGCATTACTTATGAAAATACTTTTTTGTTCTTTGGCCAGTGGGAGCAGTGGAAATTGTCATTTAATAAATGATGGTAAAAACTCCATATTGATTGATGCAGGGCTGAGTGGCAGGCGGATAGAAAATAAATTAAAAAGAATAGATATTGATCCCAAAAGTTTAACCGCAATTTTGGTGAGCCACGAACATAGCGACCATATATGCGGCGTAGGGGTATTGTCGAGAAGATACAATATTCCTATATATGCCAATAAAGGAACCTGGGATGGGATGAACACCAAAATCGGGGAAATCAAGGAAAGCAATATTAAGTATTTTAATTCGGCAGAGGACTTTAATATTAAGGATTTTAATATCAGACCCTATAACATTCCTCATGATGCCAATGAACCGGTGGGCTTCAGTATCAGGAAAGACAAAATTAAAATCAGTATTGTTACGGATTTAGGTTATATTGATGAAAACATTATAGAGCAGGCTGAGGATTCCGATCTTGTTGTGCTGGAATCAAATCATGATGTGGAAATGTTAAAAGTGTGCAGATACCCGTATTTTCTTAAAAGGAGAATACTTTCAAATACCGGGCATCTATCCAACGAAGCTGCAGGCAACGCAATAGTGGATCTGGTAAATAAAAATGTAGGGTCTATACTATTGGGACATTTGAGTAAAGAAAATAACTTCCCGGAATTGGCAGTGGCAACTGTAAAAAACATTTTAGAAAGTGAAAAAATTGTTATAGGGGAGGATATCGGTCTGGATATAGCGTATCGGGACAGAATAAGTAGTGTATACCGATTTTAATTGAAATATTTATAATATGAGTTGCCACCGGACAAATGACGGTGGTTTCTTTGTATTCCGGGAAATAAGCTGATGACCCTGCAGGGAATAATATAAAAATCGATGTTTTAGCAAATAATATAAAAAATGCAATTAATCTGTTATATTAATAGATAGCAGGGTATTTAATGAAAAGCAAACTTATCTCTGCTTAAATTACCTGCATATAAATATTTATCGAGTTTTTATCTATTTTTTGATAGGATATTGTAATTTGATTTGGGGGTGTGTGTTATATGGATAACTTTGATGATGAAAATGAAATCAGAAAAGATGAATCTTCAAATATCGTAGGGGGGAATCATGATTCGGACAACAACATGGGATTGGAAGACAAAAGGACGGTGGAAACACAAGACGGGATTGCCATGGAAAATATTCGATGGGGGGACTCGCGTAAAGATATGAAAAGAAGAGGAAGAAGTACCATAAGCATGGTTTGGATAGGAGCCATTCTAGGTAGTGCAATTACCCTTGGGGTTGCCTATGCCTATTTACCCGACATACTGAATTCGAGAGGTATATTTCTGGAAAATACTCCCCAGCAACAGCAATTCATTACTATTGAACCAACCCAGGATTTTGGTGTCTATACGGCTGTGGCACGAAAAGCTATGCCTTCGGTGGTCGGTATTACGACTGTTGAGTTGCATAGGGACCTGTTTTTTGGTACGAGGGAAGTTTCGGGTGTGGGTACCGGGGTTATTATAGACGGGAGAGGATATATCCTGACAAATTCCCATGTGGTGAGGGACGGAAAGGCCAGGGAAGTAAAGGCATTACTCAACGATGGGAGAAGGCTTGATGCCGAAGTGGTATGGAGTGAAAGGGAGCTGGACCTTGCCATTATCAAGGTACAGGGAAGCAACTTGCCCATAGCGGAACTGGGGGACAGCGACAAAACGGAAGTGGGCGAAATTGCAATTGCCATCGGAAATCCGCTGGGGTTAAATTTCCAGAGGTCGTTGACTCAGGGTGTTATAAGCGGACTCAACAGAACGATAACAGACGGTGCTTCAGGTACAACTATTGAAAATCTTATACAAACCGATGCATCGATCAATCCCGGGAACAGTGGGGGACCATTGCTCAATTCGAGAGGACAGGTAATAGGGATTAATACTGCAAAGGTAACCTCAGGTGAAGGCCTGGGTTTTGCAATTCCTATTAATACAGCAAAGCCAATAGTTGATCAATTTATCGAAAAAGGTGAATTTACAAGGGTTTTCTTAGGTATACAAGGTGTGGATATAGATGCCTTCGAATCGGTTACGGGGGTAAAATTACCTGAAGACAGCGGTGTTTATGTTGCACAGGTTACGGAAAATTCCGCGGCTGCCAGATGTGGGATAGTGGTGGGCGATATTATAATCAAAATAGGAGATAAAGATATAGACAGAAGAAGTGATCTGATAAGGACTATCTTTGGATACAGACCCGGAGAGAAGACTACCGTCACTATTATGAGGCAAGGTAAAGAAATAAAGATGGATATGGTCTTTGACTAAATTATCTATCAAGTACCATCAACAAATTAACAGGAAGAAAATATAAAATATGGGCAAGCTGGCTTGCCCATATTCGCGTTCAATATTTGTATTCTAGTGCCTTGTTCTAAGTATGTTAAAAACTTCTTCAGGTGTTTTTCCTCTGGCTTCCACTATAGGAGCACTGGGTCTATCGCTGCTCTGGAAAAAGGTAGATTTTTGCATAGAACTATTATCTAGAACAGAAACGACAACAGCATCGTAATCAAAAGATTGCACCATATTAGCATCTGCGGGGCTCTGTATCCTATCGACTTCATAGCCACTTTTTTCAAGAAATTCAATATAATCTTGTAAGGAATCTTCAACAGCAACTCTCTTATCCATTACACCACCTCCAATTTTGTTATAATTATTGTAACCACATTTGTTCTTTTTATCCTAATGCTCTGATCCCAACATATCAAAAATTTCCTCAGGTGTTTTACCGGTTGCATCTATTACAGGAGCACTGGCGGGGCCCCCGCTCCTAAGGAAAGTAGACAGTTCCAGGGAACCATCCTTCGTATCGGATATGATAACGGCATCACATTCAGAGGATTGTATGTTACCTGCATCCTCGGCACCCAATATTTTGTTGACTTCATAGCCGGATTCCTCGAAAAAATCAATATAGTCATGCAATGATGCTTCAATAGCAATTTTTCTACCCATTCCATCACCTCCAATTTTGTTATAATTATTGTAACCATATTTTTTCCTTTTATCCTGTTTTTAAAATTTTGATGGCGGTGTAGAATATGTTTATTCAGTTGGCTGGTTGGTCAGGGGTCAGTTGGCCAGGGAACAACACAAAGGGACTGTCAGACTGTGT
>JAAZJW010000103.1 GCA_012800145.1 Clostridiales bacterium
CACTTTAATATTATTGACAACTATTATTGTTTGTATACTTTAGAGTTGGTCTGTCAGCACTGCCATGTTATATGAGCAAATAAAAAAACAAGTGATAGGGATTTTTCTTTCCCATATCACTTGCCGATTATTTTGTATATAATTATTTACTTACTACCTGATTTTTTCCGATACTTTTTGCTTCGTATAAGCATTTATCCGCAATATATATTAAATTTTTCTTATTATAGCTATCGGTCCCAAATGTTGAAATGCCTATGGATACAGTAACACCTATGCCATCCGCTGAGAGGGCCAGGATTGAACAACGGATGCGATTAGCTATGATTTTGGCTTCCTTTTTGTCTATATCCCTTAGTATAATGACTATTTCTTCTCCCCCATATCTGGCAACTATATCCTTTTCCCGTACATTTCCTTTTATGCATTTTGCCACGTTTTGAAGAATTTTATCCCCAACCTGATGACCATAAATATCATTAATTGATTTAAAGTCATCTATATCGAGCATTAGAATTGAAAATTTTTCTTTGCTAAATCTGTATATATCACATAGTTTATCATAAATGTTTTCGAAGGTTCTGCGGTTAAGCAGGTCCGTTAATCCGTCATATTTTGACCATGTCTTTAAATCATCGATATATTCCATGTTGGAAATAATCAGTCCAACACGGCGTGCTATGATTTTTAAGAAATGTATTTGTCTTCTTGAAAATGCCTCATACCTTCCATTATATAAACATAATACACCGGGGGGCCTGCCCCTAACAACCCAAGTTGGCAAAACTACGGCTGAACGAATACCCAGTTTCCTGGCCAATTCACTGCTACATCTCGGATCCGTGAAAGCATCATGAATTATAACCGGTCTTTTTGTTTCCAGTGCAACAGTGGCTGCACAATCCTTCCTTTTAAATTCATTTAAAAAATACATTTCTTCCCTAATAACATCCCTTGTATCCGGATTGGAACAGTAAAGCATTGGGGGTTTTTCTCCGTTTTCACCTATAAGTATTAAAATACATTCTTTCATACCTGTAACCCCGGGTAAAACAGAAACTATTTTTTGTATCGGGTTTTCAAAACCGGTTTTGCCTTCCTCAGAGTTACTTAACAAAACATTTTCTAACTCTGCTAGGTCCAACATATTTTCGAAAACTAAATTGTGCTCTTCTATCCTTGAAAATACGGCGGTGAGTTCCTTGGCCGCTAACTGTACTAAATTCTCCAATTCTGGAGCCATCTTCCTCTTATATGTATCATAAACGATAAAAATACCTATCATTTTGTTTTGAGAAAAAACCGGCGTAGACAACAGCACACTTGGGCTAATAATTCCTTCTAAATATGAAAACATCCCTCTTATCTTATCCTTGTCTTCCAAATACATTACCTTTCCATATTCGTCCGCGGATAATTCAAAGTTAAAAATTCTGGAAATAGGCTCATTTCCCCTGTTACCATCTTGGGATTGAAATGGCGAGTTTTTTATAAAAACTGTTTTGTTGTCTTTTGCGGTATCAAGATATATTGATCTATAACCGAATTTCTTATAAATTAAATTGCCCAAAACACTGACAGCACCTTCTATGCTATGCTGTCTATTAAGGGCCCTATACAACTGTATAATATATTCCCTATATTCATTTAATTTTTTAGATTCCATATTATTACTTCCTATACCCGACATTTGAATCCCCCACTATAATCCATTTCCTGACGATTATACCCCTTATATGGAACCATTATAGCCTAACGTAGGCCCAAAGTCCATGAAGGTAACAACAAAATTAGTACAGAATTCCTATGTTTTTTTACATTACTCTGTGTATACCCTTATTTTTCAACAATTAACCTCATTTTTAATTTAACTTTTTTTCTGTATACTTCTAATATCGTCTAATATACCTCTTCCTATTTCATATTCGGGTGCGATTTCCACTGCCCTACGCGCATACTTCTCCGCCCTGTCCAAATCATCCGTATTTAAATAGGCAACCGCTATATCACATAAGATTACGGGGTGATTTAAATCATATATCAAAGCTTTTTTGAAATATCTCAGAGCTTCCTCGTACCTCTCCCCCCTTAAAAGCTCATTGCCTCTCCCTTCATATGATTCCATGATATGGAGCCTTACCCTTTCATTCTTTTTGAACTCCGGGTTTTTTGCTATGAGCTCTTCAAAATACCCGATCGCCGTTTCATATTCTTCTGTTTTATTATGTTTAATTGCCAACCATAGTAATTTATCTAATTCATCCCTCGAACGCTCTGTTCCTATTTGATCCCTGAGCCTTCTGTATGGATTGTTATTTTTGTTCTTCAGGGAGAGCTCGAACAATCTGTTGGATAGAACCAAAATCCTTTTACTGATGTCTATTTTATCGATGTATGTCTTAGGAATATTATTTAATCCTAAATATGCTCCCGATAGGGCCAAAACCATGGTTGTTACTGTATAATTTCCTTTAATGCTCAGACACTCTTTTAATGCTTCCCCAAAATCATTGGGATTCTTTAAAAAGATATATAAAGATATGGGGACGGATTCCAGTACATTGTTGCTGCAACCCCATTGCTCTATTATCTGTTTGATGGAAAGGTCATCCATAATCCATTCCTTGAGTATATGGCCAACCATTATGTATAAATTAGCAACATCATTGTTTTTTCCTGCAGTATACACCTTGGTTTCTATACCCTTTATTCCTTTGCTCGTAACATCAACAAGTTTTTCAGAATCCTTTTTGTTCTGCAGGGAAAAGGCGGGTGTGTTCAGTAAATATGCTATAACTGTGGAAAAAATAATACTTGCGGCGATGGCGGTCTCTTCTGTATGGGTAATAACAGCTTGGATCGACGCAATGAGTTTTAATGCAGTAAAGTCCCCATAACTCACCAACGCAGAAGGTATACATCTGAATACGCAACTATTTTCCAACGAAGCCACACCACTTTTATACCACCCTGTATTGTTGTTTTTATAATTTATAGCAAATTGTTTGATTGTTTTGTCTCTTGTTAAAATCGGGCTCCGGACGAACCTATTGGCTAGGTCTTCGGGATCGAAACGTTGGTTGATAATCAGGGATTCTGCAAACAAAACAACAGCTTCAGTTTGTTCTGTGCTTTTTAAAACGTTAATGTTTCTCCCGTTTTTTAGAAAATAGGTGGTATGCTTTGATTCTTTCAATTTTTGTTTTCTCAAGGCATTCCCAAAAACATCCCCAATGGACAGTCCCATTATAGCACCACTGATTTTGTCCCTATAATCTATATTTGGCAATGGAACCAGGTTTACATTTTCCTTATTTATATTTAAATCAGGCATCCCTATATTTTCCATCAGGAATGTATATATTTCCTCCAATATGCCTATATTCATTAACTAAACATCCCTTCATACCTTACTTATTCAATACCATAAGTAATTTATAAAACCGTATTCCTACATTTAGATATTCTACAAATAAACAATTTTTCCTTTACGTTACATATAATACTTTTGCTAATTTTCGGGGTCTAATTACTATGGATTGTCAGTACCTCTATCCTCCGAGGTCCTATGTGACGGATTTTTTTGAAATTCTATATCATCCCGGCAAATCCCGGCACATTGATTTCCGGCTCCCGGCCCCCAATACAGGTTTGCTCATAAAATATTGACTTATGACTATTTTCATGATATATTTTTAAAAAAGAATAAGCCTTTAAATTGGTACTGTGAGACCAAAAAGGATCAAGTTTAACCTCAGAATATAATACATTTACTACTACTGTTCAAGGTTTAATTTCTAACCTCTTTGGTTACTATATAGGACCGATGAGGTTATTTATTTTGCCTTAAATTAGCTCAAATAAGATTAACGATAAATATAACTCCTAAAAATAGAAAAGAGAGGAAATAGGATGATGCTGCAGGGTAGACATATTATAGATGCAAGTGATTTATCAGTTGAAGAATTGAGCACGATAGTTAATCTGGCACTTAAGATGAATGCAGATCCCGAAAAATTCAGCAATCTATGTAAAGGTAAAATTTTGGCCACATTGTTTTACGAACCCAGCACCAGAACGCGTCTGAGCTTTGAATCCGCAATGCTGAGAATGGGCGGATCCGTTATAGGGTTCTCGGATGCAGAAACCAGCTCGGTGAAAAAAGGGGAAAATATTGCAGATACCATAAGGGTTTTGAGCAACTATGCTCATATTGTCGTAATGCGCCACCCCAGGGAAGGGGCCCCACTCCTTGCGTCCCAATATTCCAGGGTTCCTGTTATAAACGGGGGTGACGGTGGACACCAACACCCTACCCAAACCTTAACCGATATACTGACCATAAAATATTATAAAAAAGACATAAGAGATATTAAAATCGCTATATGCGGGGATTTACTGTTCGGAAGAACAGTTCATTCTTTGCTCAAAACTTTAAGCAGGTTCCCAAATATAGAATTTGTACTAATTTCACCGTCTGAATTAAGAATACCATACCATCTAAAAAACAGTATTATAGAAAAACACAACGTGAAAATTTTTGAAACCACATCCCTGGAGGAGCATATAAATGATGTAAATGTACTATATATGACCAGAATTCAGAAAGAAAGATTTTTCAGTGAGGACGAATATATTAAACTAAAAGGCAGTTATATTTTAACCCCGGAAAAGCTTAAACATGCCAGAAAGGATTTGTTATTAATGCATCCGCTACCAAGAGTTAACGAAATAAGTTATGAGGTAGATATGGACCCCAGGGCGAAATATTTTGAACAAGCAAGGCTCGGTGTATTTGCAAGAATGGCGCTTATAGCTCTGCTACTAGGAAGGAGTCACTGATGCTCAAAGTAACGGGAATTACACAAGGTATAGTAATAGATCATATTAAAACAGGAAACGGATTGAAAATTTTTAATAAGCTGAGATTGGACAAGTTGGATACCACGGTAGTTTTGCTTATGAATGTAGATAGTAAGGCCTTAGGTAGAAAAGACATTATAAAAATACAGGATTATACAGATATAAATATAGATATCCTGGGGCTCATTGACCAAAATGCAACTATAAATATTATAAAGAACAGCAAAATTATTTCCAAAACAAAGGTTGAAATTCCTAAGAAAGTAAAGGGATTATTCCAGTGCAGGAATCCGCGTTGTATAACAACCATAGACGACTATGCCATATCGGAATTTACATTAGTCCCTAATGAAGATAAATTACAATATCGTTGCAATTATTGTGAAGAAATCACTGAATATAAATTATAAGTACAATAACACATAAAAATAATTCAGACAAAAACAATTTAAATAAAAAATAGCTCCAAGTAGATGCTACCTTGGAGCCGGTTCTATTGTGACAGGCAAATCGTTAATTATGAACAATTTCTTGAAGCCTGCCCACAACTTGTCTACCCCTTCTTTTCTTAATGAAGATATGGGTATAATTTCGTTTTCTGATGACATTCCAAGTTCTTTGCGAATCGTTTTGAAATGTTTTTGATAATTACCCCTTGATATTTTATCGGATTTTGTTGCAACAACAATTGTTCCGTATCCATAATGTTTTATCCATTCATACATCATCCTATCGTCCGCTGTAGGCTTGTGACGGATATCCACCAAAAGTATTACTTCATATAGATTTTTCCTATCCTCTAAATAAGTTTCTATCATTTTTCCCCAATTTGCTTTTTCACTTTTAGATACCTTTGTATAGCCATAGCCCGGAAGATCGACCAAATAAAACTCTTTATTGACTAAATAAAAATTAATTGTACGGGTTTTCCCCGGACTGGAGCTCACCCTGGCCAGATTTTTTCTGTTTAACATGGTGTTTATGGTGGAAGATTTCCCTACATTAGACCTTCCAACCAATGCAATTTCCGGCTTTTCATCATCAGGATACTGTTTTGGAGATACAGCACTAATTGTTATTTCAGAGCTAACTACTTTCATTTACCCCATCCCTTTTAAATGCATGTTTCAGTACATCATCCATATGCTGAGCAAAAACAAATTCAAGTTTGCGTTTAACATTTGTCGGTATATCCTCCAGATTTTTTTCATTATCTATTGGTAGTATCACCTTTTTTATGCCTGCTCTGTTGGCTGCAAGCACTTTTTCCTTAACTCCGCCTATAGGCAGGATCCTACCCCTCAACGTAATTTCTCCCGTCATTGCAACATCTTTATATACAGGGACATTAGTCAAGGCGGATATTACGGCAGTTGTCATTGCTATACCTGCGGACGGACCGTCTTTCGGAATAGCACCTTCGGGAATATGAATGTGTATATCCAAATCTTTATGAAAATCAGGATTGATCTTAAGATCCCCAACTTTTGAACGTATATAACTTATACCTGCCTTCGCGGATTCTTTCATAACATCGCCCAGTTGTCCTGTAAGCACAAGTTTGCCTTCTCCTTTCATGGGAGTGACCTCTACAGACAAGGTGTCCCCACCTACAGGAGTCCAAGCCAAACCCCTTACAACACCTACTTCATCTTTTTCGTTTACCATATCATATCTATAAATAGGATTACCCAGATATCTTTTTAAACCCTTCGGGGTAACACTAACAAAGGTAATTCCCTCTTCTACAATCCGCTTCGCAGCCTTACGGCATAAATTCGCAAGCTGCCTTTCCAGGTTTCTGACTCCTGATTCCCGAGTATAATAATTAATAATATCCCTTATAGTTTTTTTAGATACCTTTAATGCACCTTCTTCTAAACCGTGCTCCTTGATCTGTTTAGGTAACAAATGTATTTCAGCAATTTTGAGCTTTTCTTCCTCAGTGTATCCCGCAATTCTAATTACTTCCATCCGATCCAGTAAGGGTCTCGGTATTGTGTCCGTGCTGTTAGCTGTGGTAATAAACATTACATTTTCAAGACTGAAAGGAAATTCTAAATAATGGTCTGTAAAATCGTGGTTTTGTTCAGGGTCCAGGACCTCAAGCAGTGCGGAAGCAGGGTCGCCCCTGAAATCGCTTGCTAATTTGTCGACCTCATCAAACAGAAATACCGGATTTTTACTTTTTACCTGTCTGATAGATGTGATAATTCTGCCGGGGATGGCACCTACATAAGTTCTTCTATGCCCTCTGATTTCGGCTTCATCCCTTACCCCACCTAAGGACATCCTTGCAAATTTTCTGTCCAGGGACCTTGCTATTGATTTTGCAATAGAGGTCTTACCTACCCCGGGCGGTCCTACAAGACATAGGATTGGCCCTCTCATAGTTTTGGAAAGTTGTCGAATAGCCAGGTATTCCAATATCCTTTCTTTTACCTTTTCCAAGCCATAATGGTCCTCATCTAAAATTCGGGCCGATTTTTTAATATCAAGTGTATCTTTTGTTTCCTCGTTCCAGGGCAGGTTTAAAGCCCAATCTATATAACTCCTTATTACTCCTGTTTCAGCTGAAGATGGAGAAAGCCTTGACAGTCTGCTTATCTCTCTCCCGATTTTTTCGTTTAATTCCTTGGAAAGTTTTAATTTTTTAAGTTTTTGTTTGTATTCATCTACTTCTTCTACCAGGTTTTCTTCTTCACCCAGTTCTTTTTGTATTGCTTTTAACTGTTCTCTCAAATAATACTCTTTTTGCACCTTGTTAATTTGACTTTTGACCCTTTCACTTATTTTTTGTTCAATCTCTAAAATTTGTATTTCTTCTAACAATATTCTATATAATGTTTCCAATCTGAGTTTCGGGTCAAAGGCCTCTAACACTTCCTGTCTTTTGCTCGGGTTCAGTACAATGTTTGAGGCTATAGTATCTGCCAATCTGCCGGGAGTGTCTATTTCGGATACATTTAATAAAATCTCCGAAGAAGCCTTGTTATCAATTTCTATATATTCAGTAAATGCATTTATAACACTGCGCATCAGGGCATCGGTTTCTATATCTTTAACCATTTCTATCCGGTCTATTTGCTCCACTACTTCTACAACAAAAAAGGGATCCTCCTGTAATATATTTGCTATTTTAGCTCTTGAAATCCCTTCAACCAGTATTCTAATGGTGTCCCCGGGTAATTTAAGCATCTGCTTAATTTTTGAAATTGTGCCCACCTTGTAGAAGTCTTCAGGTGTAGGCTCATTTATCTCTGCTTTCTTTTGAGAAGCTAAAAATATTAATTGGTTGTTTACCATGGCCTCTTCCAAGGCGTTAATAGAAGCTTCCCTACCTATATCAAAATGCATTATCATATATGGAAAAACAGTTATACCACGTAGAGGAATTAAAGGAAGCCTGCGTTTTGTTCTGCTGTCTCTATATAATTCCATATTATCATCTCCTCATATAATATGCTTTGTATTATAATTATTTATTGTATATGTTCAATATATATCTATTGTTCCATTTTAGCAATTGACAATTATTATACCCTTTTATGCAGACTCTTTCAATATTTTATTTACCCTAATTTTTATTTACCCTAATTCAAAACGATATATCAATAATATATATACTATTATACAATATCAAAATAGCACAATGCAATGCAGTGTGCTATTACCCAAGTTGTTTGCCTCAAATTTTGGAATTTAGTTTTACCATATTTTTGTCAAACACCTGATATGTTTATCTATGGACAACTTTCCTAATCATTAAGGAAATTCTTGTTCTCCAGAGCTGCAATAAATGGAAACGAATCCTGTATGCCTTCATTTCCGCCCCCATTTTTCCCTTCATGCAAGGCCAACCATATAACCTCATCTATGTTCTCTATAGGTATCACTTCCGTTTCCAGTTTTTTAAATCGTTCCTGATAATTATCTTTTGGAATTAATACCCTTGTACAGCCTGCTCTTTTTGCCGCCTCGATTTTTGCCGGAACCCCTCCAACAGGTTTTATCTTCCCCCTAATAGACAGTTCCCCGGTCATTGCAATTTTGTTATCAACCGACCTCTCTGTAATAGCGGAATATATTGCCGTAGCCATGGCAATTCCGGCGGAAGGGCCGTCTATCGATATACCTCCGGGAAAATTCAGGTGTATGTCATAGTTTCTCGGATCCACATTCAAGAATTTTCTGATTACCGTCAGTACATTATCCACAGAATCCAGAACTGTACTCCTTTTTTTAAGGGTTTTCCCGGATAGGTTTGTTTCCTCCCTGTCGACGGTTCCCGTTACAATAACCCTGCCTTCCCCGTCTACAGGTATTTTTATGGCAGAGGCCTCTATTTCTATTATAGTGCCCATTTGTATATTATACACGGCGAGTCCGTTAACATATCCAACAGAAGGAGCTTTCCCTATTCCTTTTTCCAATCTGGGGGAATATTGCCCACTTTCTATAACCCATTCAATATCCTCCAAAGTAATTTTTTTTCTGTCCTGAGTCAAAGCCAGTCCACCTGTTATTTGTATCATATTAACCGCTTCTCTACCGTTAGTGGCGTATTTTTTGATCTCTTCCAGTGCTCTTTCTTCAATTTCCAAATTGCTTTTTTTACAGGCTCTGTCGGCGATGATGCCTATTTCTTCCGAAAAAAGCGGTCTAAAATAAATTTCAACACATCTCGACCTCAAGGCAGGGGGCATATCTGAAGGGGTTTTTGTAGTAGCACCGATTAATCTGAAATCTGCCGGCAATCCCTTTTGGAATATTTCATGAATATATTTTGGAATTTTTGTATCCTCCGAATTATAATAGGAGCTTTCCAAAAATATCTTCCTGTCTTCCAGAACCTTGAGCAATTTATTCATCTGCACAGGATGTAACTCGCCGATTTCATCTATAAATAGGATTCCTCCGTGTGCTCTAGTTACCGCTCCCGGCTTGGGCTGGGGTATACCCGCATTTCCCATTTTACCCGCACCCTGATAAATAGGATCATGAACAGACCCCATTAAAGGGTCCACTATTCCCCTTTCATCAAAACGCAGTGTTGTGGCATCTAATTCAATAAATTTTGAATTAATATTGAATGGAGAAAATTTATTTTTTTTGGCTTCTTCCAATA
>JAAZJW010000104.1 GCA_012800145.1 Clostridiales bacterium
ACTGCCAATATTTTTCCCCAATTTATTTTCATCTCCCATAATATCTAATATGTCATCTTTAATCTGAAAAGCAAGACCAAGGTTTAAACCTATTTGTTTCATGCGTTCTATATCTGCTTCCGAAGCCTTACCAATAATGGCTCCAATCTTCAAGGAAGCAGTAATTAGGGCTGCAGTTTTATTCAAATGAATGTATTCTAAAATTTTTTTGTCAATAATTTTATTTTCACTTTCCAAATCAGCTACTTGGCCGGCAATCATCCCATTGATTCCGGCAGCATTGGCTATTTCTTTGATGCTCCTTACATGCAAATAGAGTTCTTTTTGTTTAAAAGCATTTTCCAACATGATTTCGAAAGAATAATTAAGCAGACCATCCCCGGCAAGAATCGCAATTCCTTCTCCGTATACCTTATGATTTGTTAGTTTACCCCTTCTATAGTTATCATTATCCATAGAAGGCAGATCGTCATGAATTAAAGAATAGGTATGGATCATTTCCAATGCACAGGCATAAGGCAGGATTTCGCCAATGTCATTCCCAAATAAATTATAGGAGGATAAAGCAAGGACAGGTCTTAATCTTTTACCACCCGCAAATAAACTATATTTCATTGATTCTATTAATGTGCCGTTGTGCCCCTTTTCGCAATTTAAATAACTCAGAAGTTGGGTATTAATTAATCCAATATAGTTATTCAATCGATCCTCAAAATTCACTTATTCCTCATCCTCACATTCAAATGGAATTTCCTTAAATTCGCCATTTTCCTGCATAATTAAACTTACCTTTTTTTCCGCTTCACTGAGCTCCCTGCTACATAGGCGATAGAGACCTATCCCCTCCTCAAATGCTTTCAGTGACTCATCCAAAGATAATTCCTCGTTTTCTAACTTGTTAACGATTTCTTCCAGCCTAATTAGTGCTTTTTCAAAATTAAGGTCTGACAAGGTTCTTTTCCCCCTCCATATATTTAATGACCTTACAATTAATTCTGCCATCTATTAAGTCTATATTTAATATTTGATCCCTTTTAACCTGGTTTATAGATTTAATCACTTTTTCGTCTTCATCCCTTACTATCGAATAGCCCCTGGAAAATACGGATAAGGGACTCAATGCATTTAATCGTTCACCTATATGTGTAAGATGCCTTTTTTTAAATTCTTGTTTAGTTTCCAACGATTTTTTAAATCTCCTTATCAGGTCATCTATATATTGCTGTTTTTCGTATATAGAGTTTAAAGGATACCTTAAAAAATAATTATTTTCTATCAAGGACAATCTCTGTTGTAATGTATTAGTCTTAACACTAATAGAATTTAACAGTCTTTTTTTGGCAGAATTCATATATTCCCTTATTTCCATAATATTCGGAACAACCAATTCTGCTGCTGCAGATGGGGTAGCAGCCCGCAAATCCGCAACAAAATCCGCAATTGTAAAATCCGTTTCGTGGCCTATTGCAGTTATTATAGGAATATCGCTACAGAATATGGCTCTGGCCACTTCTTCTTCGTTAAATGCCCACAGTTCCTCCATCGAGCCCCCGCCCCTACCGACAATTGCGACATCAATATCCGGAAAATCATTACACAATCTTATGGCATTGGCAATAGACGGGGCTGCATATTCGCCCTGCACTAAAACAGGAAAAACATATAACTCCACCCCGGGAAACCTTCGAAACACAATTGAAATAATGTCTCTGACAGCCGCCCCGGTAGGGGATGTAATTATAGCAATTTTTTCCGGAATATAGGGAAGTTGCTTTTTATGTTTGGCATCAAAAATGCCTTCCTTCTCCAATCGTTCTTTTAACTGTTGATAAGCTATATAAAGTGCACCTATGCCTGCCGGTTCCATGTTTCTAACGTATAACTGATACTGTCCGCCACGTTCATAAAGAGAGATATATCCCCTGCAGACCATGCTCATCCCTTCCTCAGGAATAAACTTTAATCTTTCGCAATCCGACCTGAACATAACGCAATTAATTCTGCCGCCCCTGTCCTTCAGAGTGAAGTACATATGCCCGCTACTATGAAAATTGTAGTTTGAAATTTCACCCTTTACATGTATATGTGCTAAAATCGGGTCACTGGTTAGAATCCTCTTTATATATCGGTTCACTTCAGAAACAGAAAGAGTTTTAATTTGCATACAATTTACCTTCCTTCACCCTTCTTCAAATTTTCTTCTACATAACCCCCCAAAATACCGTTAATAAAAGACGGTGTCTCACCGGAACTGTATATTTTAGCTATTTCAATGGCCTCATCAATCGATACCCCATAAGGTATATCCTTCATGTATAAAATTTCGGAAAGAGCTAGCCTTAAAATCGCCAGGTCAACATTTGCAATGCGGTTAAGCTTCCATCCCTCAGAATAATCTTCAATAATTTTATCTATTTCTGCCATGTTATCTATGGCTTTACCCAGTACAGCACAAATATAATCATCTTGTTTTCCACTGAAGTTTTCATCCTCAAGATGATATTTTATTTTACCCAGATCGAAATCCTTATTCATATGCATTTCGAACAATACCTTCATGCACAATTCCCTGGCTAATCTCCTGCTCATTTCCCCGCTCCTTTATATCTATAGTACATATTACCACCATTATATATTATATATTGCCATATGCAACCGATAGTCCGGGATTACCTAATATCAAATTATTATAGGTAAAAACAGACAAAACGTTCACCTTGTGTTACCCTATCATAAATAATTTTTTATTTATTTTAAATCTACACAAATCAACCCTCTATCACTAGAGGGTCAGTTAAAATGCAATTATTTAGGTTGTTTTTTTTCTTCCTGTTCCCCATTTTCCTCAGGAAAATGCACACCCTGCACATGTATATTTACCTCACTAACCTCAATTCCTGTCATTGTTTCCACGGCTCTTTTGACACTTTCTTGAATCTCCCAAGCCACATCGGGAATTTTTGTTCCATATTCAACAATGGTATATAAATCTATAGTAGCAATCTTTTCCTTTATTTCCACCTTTACACCCTTTGAGAGGCTTTTCCTGCCGAGCATTTCCGCAATTCCTCCCACAAAACCCCCACTCATTCCGGCTACACCCTTGACATCAACGGCAGCCAATCCTGCAATCGTTGCTACAACATCATCGACAATTTTAACTTCTCCATAGTCCAAATTTTCGGTCGTATCCATTCCTTCACCCCCTGAATGCCAACTTGATTAGTTTATTATATCAAATCTAATCCCCATTGACAAACAGATTTTTATGGCCTTTTTTATTTCCTACCCATAATAACAATGTTATCCGTTGCGACATCTGTTTCTCTTTTTATAATATCAACTATTTGCGCAACATCCCTTTCCGTCAGATTTTCTCTGCCTACAACAACATTTATAGATTGATCGCTCAGATAGACTATTGCGTTGTCAAATCCTTTTGCCATAATCATGTTTTCTACAAATGTTTCCTTTTCAGTGTTTGTAATTGTATTTAATTTAACGCCCAGTGCCTCAGCTCGCATCTCTTCATTAGTATTTTGACTATTTATTATATTATTTAAACTGGTAATCATTTCACTTCTTTTTTTGTCCCTTTCGAGTTTGCTTTCTATAAAATAGGAACTGCTTTTCATCAGTTTTTTACTGGTAACTGTTTTAGCAATTTCAGCATCCGAGGCCTCTACCAGTTCCGTAACTTCATTACTACTTCTGCTGTCAACAATTATGGCATTGTCCGGTTTCTTCTCTTTTCCTTCCCCTACCTCATTTTCAGCATCCCTTATCGAGTCATGTTGTACAACATCCTTTCCTACCTCTTCAGTTTCATTTTCCCCCGATACAGCTGTTTCATTTAATAGGTCATCGAGTTCATCACTTTCTTTCATCATTGTCAGTTCATATTTTTCGAGTTCACTGGAAGTATCGAGCAGAGCCTGTTGATTTAAATTGTAGTTAACATAACCTATTAAACCCAGCATTAACACCAAAGAAAATATAGCAAAATTCTTTCTTGCCCTAGCCGTAAATTTCATAATATACCCCTCCTAAAATTATTATAAATTATGGATATAATTCCCTCATCTAATTCTTAGCATACACCTGGACCCTATCACCCGAAACCTGAAGCACAGTTTTTACCGCATCATAAAGTCTCATTTTTACCTCTATGTCCTCTGCACCTTCTGCAACAACAATTACTCCCCTCACTTGTGGTTTTATTTCTCTCAACACAAGTGGCTTATTTCCACTATTGTCACTTGAAATAACAATGTTCTCGGTGGTATTTTGTGTTTGAACAGTTCTGGTACCTCCACTGGCATCTTTTTCTTCTGAAACATCCTTAATTTCCACTGTGTTGGATGCCGGAATGATTTCAGAACCCATATCAAATGTAATCATAACTTCTACCTCACCTGAGCCTTTGATTTTTCCAAGTATCTGTTTTAGTCTTTCTTCTATTATTGTTTCCTCTGTTTTAAACATATCATTGTCTTGAACAAACGTATCCCTATCAACTTTTTTGGCATTATCCTTGATATTTGTATTCTTTGTAAAAAAATCACCTGTAAGAATTAGGGCTATAATGGCTATTGCTAGTAATACCACAATATTCGCTACGTATTTTTTTGACATAAGTTCTTTAAATAAATCCTTAATTTCCTCCAGTTTCAAAATCTTCCCCCCCCACCTGATTAATTACTCTTAAGTACATGAATGTTTATGTTGTCCTCTGTTACATCGTATAGGTTGCTAATTTCTTCTTTTATAGAATCCTCCCTACTATTAATCAATATGCTATTGGCTTCCACAGTATTATTACTATTTTTCCCCGTTGATATATTTATTTGTACCGGCTCGACTACCTTGTTTCCGGATTTCACATCCTCCATTTTTTCCTTTAGAGTAATATTAAAATTTGTTATTGACCCGAATTGTGGACTATTATTGTCGTCCTCAACTTCCACAAGAATTTCATCAACAATATATTCTGTACTATATTCGATATAATTTTTTATCTGTTCACTGATTTTACTTTTGTATAACTTAACAACAGCTTCGTTATTGTCATATTGGATGCTATTTATTCTGTTTTTAGCCGTTAATAACTCTAACTGGCTTGATGTTTTAAAAACCCCATCCCCGAGATTAATTTGTCCTTTTATAAATTTTGTCAACGGTGTCAGAATTACTGTCATAAGTAAAAATCCTATTACCACATTTATGTACCTTTTATAATTTGAACTGGGTATCAATATTTCTACAAAAGTAACAAATATAATAACCGAAATTATTGTAACAACCCATTCGCGAATAAATGTCAATATATCACCTACCTTATCATCATTGTAATGTTGCCTGCACCGACTATGATGGTTATTGTAATAAAGAACATCACTGCTACAGAAGATATGGTTGCAAATATCAGAACTAGTGAATTACTCATATGGTTCAAACAATCTGCCAATTGGCTCTGTGCTATCGGTTCTGTGATGGCGGAACACAATTTATATATGGTTACCAAAGCAACAATTTTGACTGTCGGAATCAAACAAATAATAAAAATTACTATTAGGCCCATTACACCTATGCTATTTTTGAGCAATAATGAATACCCTATAATCGTGTCCATGGCATCTGATAAAAATTTTCCCGCAACAGGTATGAATTTATCTATGGCAAACTTGGCTGTTCTTATTGTGACCCCGTCTACCGTAGATGTAGCCACCCCCTGTATTGATATTATTCCTACAAATGTAGTTAAAACAAAACCTAATATAACCATCGCCGACTGTTTTAATAGACCCGAGAGTTTAGTTATTTGTATCCTGGATGAAAGATTGTTGATAATAGCCAAAACCGCTGAAAAAAATAT
>JAAZJW010000105.1 GCA_012800145.1 Clostridiales bacterium
AAAAAATTGATTGATGAAATGCCGGAGAGCAAGGCAGGAGAGATAATAGATTTTCTGTTATATTTAAAAACAAAACCGGAACAGGACCTATATTTGACTCCTGAAGAAGAGGAAATAATATGGGATAAAATAAAAAATGATGAAAGAATGGATTCCAATGAGGTCAAAAAATTGTTGATAGGTGAACCTAATGAGTAGAATCATTTATCTCAAATCGGCTTTTAAATCCCTGGAAAAACAAGATACTACAACAAGGATGAGGCTGATAGAGGCTATTGACAGGATAACACAAGGTGATGTTAAAAGACTTCAAGGTGATAAATATCTACCGGTATACAGGTTGAGGGTAGGAAAATATAGAATCATATATCATTTCGAGGAAGAAAAAATTATTATAGTGGATATTGATACAAGAGGTGACATATACAAATAAAGAATAGGGGATCGTATTTATTGATACGGCAAACAAGGGGACGCAAACAAGGGGACGTACAAACAAGGGGACAAACAAGGGGACGGACGAGTCACATTGACATACTCAATACCTTATAATATAATTTGCTTACAAGATTGAATAGAGGGTGATGGAGTTCACCGAAACCGCGTAATGCTGATGACTCCTACAGGAAACATTAAAAGTATTCTTGTAGGGGTTTTTTTGTAATCAAAATGGGGGGTTGATTCTGATGGCTGTAAGCTTAGCAATAATTTTATTATTGGGGTTGCTGGCAAATAAACTATTTGAAAAGCTGGGATTGCCGGGTCTGCTGGGAATGTTGATATTGGGGGTCCTTGTAGGCCCTTATGGACTTGGTATACTGCAGCCGAATATGATTTTAATATCGGCGGATTTAAGAAAAATTGCTCTTATTGTCATTTTATTGAGAGCGGGATTTGGAATTAAAAAAGATGATCTGAAAAAAACCGGGATTATCGCATTAAAAATGAGTTCCATACCCTGTATAGTAGAGGGATTATTTGTTGCTTTTGCTTCAATGAAATTCTTAAATTTTACCTTTATTCAGGGAGGGATTTTAGGTTTTATTATTGCCGCAGTTTCTCCTGCCGTTGTGGTACCGTCTATGCTTGGATTGATAGAAAACAATGTTAGCAGTAAAAAGGGGATACCAACCTTAATATTGGCCGGAGCGTCTATTGACGATGTTTTTGCTATTACCATATTCAGTGCCTTTTTAGGTTTATATAGCGGTTCCCATGTCAGCATAGCAACACAATTATTAGGTATACCAATATCAATAGTGCTGGGCATCACAATCGGTGTGGTTGTTGGGTTTTTATTAACAAAATTATTTGAAAGATACAATATTCACGATGCAAGAAAGGTTTTATTGATACTGGGTTTTTCTATATTATTAAGTGAGTTGGACAATATGATAGAAATGAAATTACAAATAGCAACTCTCTTAGGGGTAATGGCTATAGGTTTTGTGATAATGGAAAAACTGCCAAATATAGGAGAAAAACTATCGAGCAAATTTAGCGATGTGTGGGTTTTTGCACAGATTTTGTTATTTGTGTTGGTGGGAGCACAGGTAAACATAAATGTAGCTCTAGAAGCTGGGGGAATAGGTGTTATAATAATATTAACAGGTCTGGTAGGGCGGAGTCTGGGAGTTATAATGTCATTATTTGCCACGAACCTTAATTGGAAGGAAAGAATGTTTTGTGTTATTGCATACATACCAAAAGCGACAGTTCAAGCGGCTATAGGAGCAATACCCTTGTCGTTGGGGGTGGAGTCGGGAGAGGTTATTTTAGCTATTGCAGTATTATCTATACTGATTACGGCACCATTAGGAGCCATTGGAATCCACTATTTTTCGAAAAAATTGTTGGAGCAATAAAAGACAGAACATTTAGCCCCGTTTTTTGTTAAA
>JAAZJW010000106.1 GCA_012800145.1 Clostridiales bacterium
ATAGGGACACTCGGAGTGGATGCGGAAGAAGCAAACAGGAATACACTCAACCAAGGTATTTTATTACAGGATATAGAAAACAGAAGACAATCCGTATCAGGAGTCTTCCAAGACGAGGAACTCGCGAACATGGTAAGGTTCCAACACGCTTATAACGCTTCCGCAAGAATGATAACAACAATGGATGAAATGCTGGACGTGTTGATCAATCGTGTGGGCATAGTCGGCAGATAGGGGGTATAATTTATGCGCATAACAAATAATATGATGATTTCGAACATGATTCGCAATTTACAAACCAATATAAGAAGACTGGACAAAGCACAAATGCAACATTATACAGGAAAAAGAATTCACAGGCCCTCCGATGATCCTGTGGGAATTACCAGAAGTCTAAAAATAAGAGCGGATATAAATGAATTAAAACAATATAAGAAAAACGTGGAAGACGCCATGTCTTGGCTGGAAAATACGGAAGAAGCGATAATTAGTAACTACAAAGGCTTGGAAAGGCTAAGGGGAGACCTGGCGGTGCAAGGTGCCAACGGAGTCTATACACCTGAAGACATGATAAAAATACAAAAAGAAATTACTGAAATTAAAAACCAGCTTATCAGCTGCGCCAACACTACATATTCAGGCGATTACATCTTTTCGGGCAAAAATACGGATGAGAAACTTTTAAATTCCGATGGCAGTTACAATGTAAACATCATGCAATTTTTGGACCCGAACATTGTAGATCATCGCATAAACTATGAAGTCGGTGTAGGTGAATATATTCCTATCAACACAGTGGGGACAACATTGTTTGAGGCTGTGGATTTGACCATGACTGTGCAGTTGCCGACCGAAGATGATGAACCCACCAAGACAGAGTTTTTGGGGGCGGAGATCAGTCTAACGCGGGAAGCCATAGAAAAAGAAGGGGAGGACACAGATAGTCCCGATACTATTATAGGTTATAAATATAATATAGAAATTAAAATTGGTGATGATATTAACGAAACCATAGAAATTGCTGCCAAGGTAGAACAGGACGAAGAGGGGGAGCCTATATTAGATGGGAACGATAGGGAAATTATATTAGAAATAGATACAAAAGCGGAAATATACAAGGAGATTAGTGGGTATTTTAATGGAATAATATACAATGATGACTCTGATAACCCTACTGTAAACACAGACAACATAGAAAAATGGAACAAACTCCTAATAGAAAAAAACATCCCTGTAGATATTAACAATTTAAACTTCGGGACATATGAAAACGATGGCCAAGCCGTAGGCATAGTAGCAAAACCCATAAAAGCGGGACTAATCAACCTTATAGAAAGAATAGAAGAGAATCTCAAGGAAGGAAAACATGAAGAAGTGAGCGCATTACTGGGCCCATTGGATCTCTTTTTAGACCAATCATTAGTTGTTCGCGGGACAATAGGAGCAAAAATTAACAGGGTGGAGCTGATATCCGACAGAATAGACGGCGATATAATTAATCTCAGAGAACTGCAATCAAAACTGGAAGATGCGGATTTTGAGGAATCAGTGATACAATTGATGAATGAGGAGAACGTCTACAGAGCGGCCTTATCTGTAGGTGCAAGAATAATCCAGCCTACATTGCTGGATTTCCTAAGATAAAAATAATTTCGTGGTAAATGTGGCTTCGAATTCATTCGAAGGTCACATCAACAATAGCGCGGTGCTGATCACCGCGCTTATCAATTTATATGCCCAAAATATAATAGTGTAATACAACCTTAGGCATGGTATAATATAATTGTAGGGGTTAAAAAAACACAGAAATCCAACGCCGTATAATTTATAAAAAAATTTACTGTACACGAAAAAGGGGGAAACAGAACATGAAAAGAACTTGGATTATTGTATTGGCAATTATTTTATTGGTAGTGGGATTGCCTATTATAGCAACGGCGGGTAGTTATAACAAACTGGTAGTAATGGATGAAAAAATTGATGCGGATTGGAAACAAGTAGAAAACCTCATGCAAAGAAGGTATGATTTGGTACCGAACTTGGTGGAAGTAGCCAAAGGATATGCGATTCATGAAAAAGAAGTGTTTACCGAGATAGCAGACGCCAGAGCCCGCATAGGTCAGGGCGGAAGTCGAGAAGAAGTCATAGGAGCCAACCAGGAACTAACAGGGGCGTTAAGCAGATTGCTTGTAATAGCGGAAAATTATCCGGCATTGAAGGCCAACGAACAATTTATACGATTACAGGATGAATTAGCGGGAACCGAAAATCGTTTAGCGGTAGCACGCCAGGATTATAACGGTTCTGTGCAAATATATAATCAAACAATCAGACGATTTCCAACAAACATTTTAGCAGGTATCCTAGGGTTTGCTCAGGAACCATATTTCGAAATGGAGCAAGGAGCCGATAAGGCACCGAGCGTGAGATTCGATTAGGAGGCATAGTATAATAGTAGACTGTACAATCAATATAATCTGCATGTTTGACCATAGGGGGTGAAAAGCTTGAAAAATCGAACGAAAACCCTGGGACTTGTGCTGATAATAATTTTATTGGTGGGCTCGTCTTTTTCCAATGCCTATGGGTTAAATATACCCGAGGCGCCCACGGAAGATATATATGTTCAGGATTATGCTTCCATGTTGTCTAAAGAAGTTAAGGATGACATGCTTAAAATGAGCAGTGTTCTCAAGGAAACAACATCAGCGGAATTGGTGGTTGTCACAATACCGTCGATGGATGGCAGGACTATCGAAGAATACGCTCTTAATTTATTCAGGCAATGGGGAATCGGTGACAAGGACCAAAGAAACGGTGTATTGCTCCTGGTTACCCAAGAGGAAAGGGAGACACGTATTGAAGTCGGCTATGGACTTGAGGGGGCAATAAATGACGCAAAGGCCGGAGCCATTCTGGATGAAATGATTACTCATTTTCAAATGGACGATTATGACGGCGGAATTGCCACTGCCTATAGCCTTCTGCTCAATGAAATTTTAATAGAATATGATGTTGATGTTGATCAGATTTTCGAGGGTGTAAGGTCTATAACACCTGCCACCCTACAAGAACCCATTTTGATTACAGATATTTTCAAAATAATAGGACCTCTATTACTGATTATTATAGGAACCATGTTTGTGTTATCCAGGATAATGGGTAGAAATCTCTTCGTGCTGACAGCCTTGTTATTCAGAAACTTGTTAGGCGGGAGATATGCGGGACCCACACACAGGGGCCCGATGGGCGGAGGATTCGGCGGAGGTTTCCCGACCGGACCCGGCAGTCCCTTCGGCGGTAGTTCCCACAGGAGCGGTCCTACAATAGGTAGGGGCGGATTCGGTGGGGGTTCTTCCGGCGGCGGAGGCGCTTCTCGCAAATGGTGAGAAACGAAATATGACAGATGATAAAGAACGGAGTATGATTAAAAAGGACAGTCTTTACGGTTAATTGGTGGCCCTGGGACTGTCCTTTATATATCTTGTGACATAAAAATCCATATTTTTTGGCTATACAAATTTTATAGGGGTGATTAATCCATGTCTTGTTTTTATAATCCTGTAAGGATTAAATGGGGGTCTGAAATTATAAAAAATCTTTCGGAGATTATAGCAAAATCCAATTTAAATATGAAAAACATACTTATCCTAACAGGCAGTGAATCCTTAAAAAAATCAGGAAAACTGGACACCATAATGAGGTCGTTAAATAATAGAAAAATCTTTGTTTGCGACGGTGTTCCTTCTAATCCGGAAATAAATGAATTGTTCAATTTTAAACTGGCAACCGACAAACTGGGTTACGATTCTATAGTGGCCATCGGCGGCGGCAGTGTTTTGGACATGGGAAAGTGCTTAGCCGCATTTAAGAATTTACAAATAAATGGTTATAGTGCACTGAAACCGGGTATAAATGATAAAAGATACCAAAATAGTAATATCAATATTCCTATCATAGCTATACCTACCACAGCAGGGACAGGATCCGAGGTCACATCTTGGGCTACAATTTGGGATAAAGAAAACAACAAAAAATATTCCATAGAAGATGAAAGACTATATCCTAAAATAGCGATTATAGATCCCATGTTAATGATAAACCTTCCTTTACGATTAACAGTATCAACCGCTCTAGATGCATTGTGCCATGCTTCAGAGGCATATTGGTCCAAAAAAACAAATGAAATAGTAAGGATGTATGCCCTAAGTGCCATAAGACTTATTATGGAAAATTTGAATGATTTGATAGATAATTTGGATGATTTGAACTTGAGAACAAAAATTGCACAGGCTAGTCTGTACGCGGGATTGGCTTTCAGCAATACTAAAACAACGGCTTGTCACTCTATTTCATATCCTTTAACCTCGAAATATAATATACCCCATGGAATAGCAACGAGTATGACTCTTGCTAATTTTTTTAACATTAATAAAGAATCGATTACAGATAAAAATGCCTTACTTGATGCTTTTGGTGTCAGGGAAATTTCGCAAATAAAAAATAAAGTTGACGACATTCTTTTAAAATCCAAGATACCTTTTAGACTTAAGGACTACAATATAGTAAAAAGTGATATTGACCTTATTATCAAAAAATCATTTACCCCAGACCGGATGAACAATAATCCCGTTAAGGTCACAAGGGAATTATTGAGG
>JAAZJW010000006.1 GCA_012800145.1 Clostridiales bacterium
CTCAGGCTCAGGATATAGACGGCATTATTTATGTATCCTCCTTTGGATGCGGTATTGACTCTATAATACAAGACTTATTCGAAAGAAAATCAAGGGAAGAGAAAAGAGTTCCCTTTTTATTGTTAACCATAGACGAACATACCGGGGAAGCGGGAATCAACACAAGAATTGAGGCTTTTTTAGACATGATTGAGTGGAGAAAAAAACATAGCACAGGGCTAGACAGCCCTATTTGCTCAAAAGTTGTGGGAATAAAAAGTCCCGTCTGTTCGAAAATTGTAGAGGTGGATGACCCTGCTTACTCACAGACTGCAAGGGCAAATATTTCTACCTGCAAACCGATTGTAACATTCCCGCATATGGGTAACCAATATGTAGCAACAAAAGTGTTATTGGAAGAATTGGGGGTAGATTTGGTGATAACTCCCCAATGTAGCAAGGATGCACTAAATATCGGAACAAAGTATTCACCGGAATCAATTTGTCTCCCGTTAAAGGTTAACATGGGGAATTATATAGAAAGTATAAATATGGGAGCAAATACAATAGTAATAACCGGAAGCTGCGGACCTTGTCGTTTCGGATATTATTCCATAATACAAAAAGAATTGCTAAATGAGGCCGGTTATGATGTGGATGTTATTTTATTAGACCCGCCCCAAGGTGATTATAAAACATTCTTTAACAGTATATTTAAACTTACGGGAACCAAAAATCCGTATAGGATTATAAAAGCCCTGAAAAGGGCAGTTACTATATTAAGAGCAGTGGATGACCTTGAGGATACAACATATTACAAAAGGCCGAGAGAAAAGATAAGAGGTACTGTAGACAGACATTATGATTCATTTCATAGGGACGTAAGAACAGTGTATGGATATAAGGATGTTCTGCAACTGATAAAAGATGTAAAGAAGAAGATATTATCTGTAGAGGAGGACCCCACTAAGGAGATTATAAAAATTGGCATTATTGGGGAAATATATACCATTATAGAACCGTTTGTAAATTTGGATATAGAGAAGAAATTAGGGGGGTTGGGGGTAGAGATAGAAAAGTCCCTCAAAATAAGCCGTTGGCTAAATGAACACCTTTTTTTAAATCCCCTCGGGTTAACTTCCGAAAAGGAAACTTGGAAGGCAGCAGAGCCTTATTTAAAGACCATGATAGGTGGACATGCAAGGGAAACCATAGGATATGCCGTCAGATATGCCAAAAAAGGCTTCGACGGGATAATTCAGATATATCCCCTAACCTGTATGCCGGAAATAGTAGCACAGAGTATTCTTCCTACCGTGGAAAAAGATCACGATATTCCTTATTTGTGTCTTATCGTAGATGAAATGACGGGGGAAGCCGGATATATGACAAGGTTAGAGGCCTTTGTGGATCTTTTGCGAAGACGAAAGGAGATTAGTAAAGGTGAAGAACTGTTATTTGGGCATTGATGTAGGCTCTGTCAGTACCGGTGTTGTGTTGATGAGTGAAAACAGGGAAATCATGGGCAGGGTTTACACCGGAACCAATGGAAAACCTATAGATGCGGTGCAAAGGGCATTGAAAGAAATAAAATTACAAGCAAATGAGGAACTCAATATAAAAGGAGTTGGAACAACAGGTAGTGGTCGAAACCTGGCCTCCATGATAGTCGGGGCGGATGTAGTCAAAAATGAAATTACCGCTCATGGTATAGCTGCTCTCAATTTTGTTGATGGGGTGAGAACTATACTGGAGATCGGCGGACAGGATTCTAAAATTATTTTACTCAAAGATGGAATAATCAGAGACTTTGCAATGAATACGGTCTGTGCGGCCGGTACCGGTTCATTTTTAGATAGACAGGCGACCCGCATGGGCATAGATATAAAAGATTTCGGGAAATTGGCTTTAAAATCAACTAATCCTGTTCGAATAGCAGGCAGATGTGCTGTTTTTGCGGAAACAGATATGATACATAAACAGCAACTTGGCCATAAACAGGAGGACATTATCAAGGGGCTTTCCGACGCCATGGTGAGAAATTTTTTAAATAATCTGGGTAAGGGAAAGGATATA
This sequence comes from Clostridiales bacterium, assembly GCA_012800145.1. Lineage (GTDB taxonomy): Bacteria > Bacillota > Clostridia > Peptostreptococcales > Natronincolaceae > JAAZJW01. Next base: position 2,056 of record JAAZJW010000006.1, read on the forward strand.
GCGGCACCTGTGGTGTTCCAGGGCGGGGTGGCTGCAAATGTAGGGA
>JAAZJW010000107.1 GCA_012800145.1 Clostridiales bacterium
CGTTTTTAGGCCATTTGAAATCCTTCGCTTCGCTCAGGATGACATTTTTCACACAGTCTGACGAGTCCCTACTGGTGGTAGAAACTTCATCCCCATCACTGTTAAATTGTAACTGTCTAAGTAAACTGCATCTATGACCCTCAGGACCAGAATCCACTCCTACCATCACCTTTAGTATTAAAAATTAATTTTGTCTCTTCTCATATTAACATTCAGTACTATGCCCAGTGCCATCATATTTGTTAACATAAACGTCCCGCCATAACTTACAAAAGGCAAAGGTTTTCCTGTAACAGGCGCAAGTCCTATGGCCATGGCAATGTTCAGAAAAATATGGAACGCCAGCATAAATGTAATGCCTGTGGCCAAATAAGCTCCAAAATCGTCCTTTGCTTCTCTAGCAATGTTTATGCATTTATATAACATTGCCAAATAAAGCAGTATGAGAACCGTAACCCCTACAAAACCCAATTCCTCTGCTATAACCGAAAATATAAAATCAGTATGTTTTTGTGGTAAAAATCCGAATTGATTTGAGGTTCCATTGAATAAACCTTTTCCCCAAATCATGCCCGCACCCACCGCAACCCTAGATTGGAGAGTATGGTATCCCTCTCCCATAGGGTCCTGTTCAGGATTTAAAAATATCAGGATACGGGTCCGCTGGTACGGTTTTAGTACCCCAAACCAGGCAAAAGGCGCAGTTACCAACCCAACAACCATTGCAATAATCATATGTTTGTATTTTAGCCCTGCAACAAATAACATGCCAAACACGAAGGCACTAAAAATCAATGTTGTGCCCAGGTCGGGCTGTGCAAGAATTAATACCATGGGTATACCGACAAACAGCAAAGCTTTGAAGATAACCGAAGGCTTGTAGAGTATATCCTTGTTATCGTCCAAGAATTTTGCCAAGCATATTATGATTGCCAATTTTGCAAAGTCTGCAGGTTGAAAACCAAAACCGCCAATCCTAATCCAGCGAGATGCGCCCCATTCTTCTTTACCTTCTCCAAATATAAATACGGACAAAAGCATCAAGTTGGTTATAATATATATAGGTATATAAATTTTAGCCAGTGTATTATAGTCTATCAGCATAATAACAACTATGGATACCATGCCCATTATTATAGAAGCAATTTGGGTTTTTATATAACGTTCACCACCCAAACTATGTGTAGCGCTATTAACCGCAACAATCCCGATAATACAAATTAATAATACTATTATTATTAAGCCATAGTCTACCTTTTTTAATAACCTGGTATCAATTTTCAACTCTCCCACCCACCCAAAGAACCTTTTGTTATATGGAGTCCTGTATATCCGATTCTTTTCTTACATTATTAGTTTACTTTAAATATTATCATTTTACAACCTGCAAATTGTAATCCGACCTATCATATGGCCGATTTTTTATTAAACACAAAAAGTAATTTAAAAAATCAAGCGGGCTGTTTATGCCTCGCCTGATTTTTATATCGGCAATTGTTGTCCTCCACCTATTA
>JAAZJW010000108.1 GCA_012800145.1 Clostridiales bacterium
ATCCTTCGCGGGTCAAGCTAATCCTGCTCGTCTCAGGATGACAAAAATGTGGGGCTTTCATAGCAATGACAAAAAGCGGGAAAAGTGCTTTTTCACACAGTCTGACGCTTTGTTTGCCATATTTTGATGGCAGGGAGACATTTTGTTTGCCACAGTAGCGGAGAATTCATTCTTCCTTTGAAAATGAAACCCCATAAACAAAAAGGCGAACACATAGGTTCGCCTCTGCATGATTTATTTTAATCTCCTACAAAAATCCCTCAGTTTCTCGTGCTTTTTAATTAATTCAGCAAATTCCTCAGTACTGTTATATTTAGCAAGCAGTTCAAAACTAACAAGACCTGATGTATAACACAGGGCAGTAAAGGCTCTGTGGGGAAGCCTGATTAAGGTCCATTCGGAAAAACCATATATAATAATAGATATAAAAAATGCGGATAGCAATATTTTAACTATTAATATATCTGAGGTTTTATTTAAAAAGACATCCAACAGATCCTTGGTAAATGCACCTAGAAAACAAAAGAAATAGATGAAGAAAAACAGAAAAACATTTTTTAACAAAATGTCCATAACCACTCTCCTTTGTTTTCAGTTATAAAGAGCTAAGGAAATCACTCCTTAGCCCTTTATTTTTATTATATATTCAGATCTAATTCAGTTACGTCTGTCTCAACTATAAAAGCTCCTTCGATAGTTGTCAGATCCCCGGCAGCGGCATGTATAACATTGTTATCGATAATAAGGTCCATTACATCTTTGACCTCTTCCGCTTCCAGGTCTTCTTTAGGAACGGTAACTTTGATGGTTACCTTTTTGTTCTGATTTGTTCTGAAAACCATTTGCAAATATCTGTCCATTAATTTTCCTCCTCTCTGTTGAAATGGGCTGGTATACCGTTGTTACAGGCAAGTTGCCTATATTTTCATAAGAAACTATGTTAGGAAAAGGCCTTTATTCCTCTTCTAATTCTGAACGTTCCGTCAATGTTACGGTTTTGACATTATAGGAATAAAGAGAGGCAATAGCAAGTACTGTCTCGTTAATATCTTCCAGGTCGGCATTTGTCTTAAAATTACCGATAGCCCTGCTCATATATTTTTCTTTTCCTTCCTCGTCAACGCCGGTAATAAATTTACAGGATACACTCCTGGCTTCATTCGACCGCATAACTGCCATAATTAACACCTTCTTTCGGATATTTTTATAACCTCGAGGTAAATTCAGCACATTATACACTGAGAAAGAACAGGATTCAGTGAATTCACGAAAATTTTTTGGACATAAATATATAACACCCGATAATATCCAAAATATTGCATTACTATTTATATATATGGTATAATACTGTAAGATTAGTTACTAGCACCAAGTACTAACAACAGTTAATAAGTAAGGAGGCAACAAAATGAACATAGAAGATATTAAGGATCTTATTATCGCTATAGATAAAACGACCATTGAAAAGGTAGAAATAGAGAAAAACGATTTCAAAATAATGATATCGAAAAAAGCAAATAATGAGGCCTTTATACCGAAACCGACTATGAGTGAATTAGAAAATAGCGATATATCGGCAAGAATAATGAATGATAATATCCGGGAATTTGAGAATGAAATTAACGAAATGGAATACGATACGAGCTTGATTGATGACGAAAATATTTTTATTGTAAAATCGCCTATAGTAGGGACGTTTTTTAAGGCGCCTAGTCCGGACAGCCCTCCTTTCGTAAATATAGGGGACATGGTTGAAAAAGGTCAAACCCTGTGCATTATAGAAGCCATGAAAATAATGAATGAAATTAAGTGCGAACATGAGGGGCAAATTATGGATATATTTATAGAAGACGAGGGCATAGTAGAATTCGGGCAACCCTTGATGTTGATCAGGAGGTAACCAATGTTTAAAAAAATACTTGTTGCCAACAGAGGGGAAATAGCCCTTAGAATAATCAGGGCGTGTAAGGAAATGGGAATAGGTACGGTGGCAGTATATTCGGAAATTGACGGGGATTCCGCCCACATACATATAGCGGATGAAGCGATCTGTATAGGCCCCGCTTCTCCCAAAAAGAGTTATTTGAATACAAACAGCATAATAAGTGCAGCCCTTGTCACAGGATGTGAAGCCATACATCCCGGCTATGGATTTCTCGCCGAAGACCCTGAATTCGTAGATATATGCAGGGAAAACGGTATAAAATTCATCGGTCCTGAAAAAGAACATATAGAGAAAATGGGGAACAAACCTGAAGCAAGAAAAATAATGAAAGAAATGGGCGTACCTATAGTGCCCGGTTCCGAAGGTTCAATAAATGAGGCGGTGGAAGCATTCGATACAGCCAAAAAGATTGGGTTTCCTGTTATGGTTAAGGCCTCCTGCGGCGGAGGGGGTAGGGGTATGAGGGTTATTTATGACGAAAAGGAATTCATTGATAAATTTAATATAGCCAAATCGGAAGCTGCCACATCCTTTAATGATGGTTCTATGTATATCGAAAAATTTATAGAAAAACCCAGGCATATTGAATTTCAAGTGTTGGCGGATAATTATGGAAATGCAATCCATCTGGGCGAAAGGGATTGTTCCTTGCAGAGGAGGAACCAAAAATTTCTGGAAGAAGCACCTTGTGCCGTTATAGATCAGGATTTGAGGGCCGAAATGGGTGAAGCCGCTCTTAAAGCGGTTGGGGCTATAAATTATGTGAATGCGGGGACTGTAGAATTTCTGCTGGATGAGCACGGTAATTTTTATTTTATTGAGATGAATACAAGAATACAGGTAGAACATACAATAACGGAGATGGTAACAGGGATAGATTTGATAAAGGAGCAAATAAGAATAGCATATGGGGAAAGGCTGGGCATCTCACAGGATATGGTAAGGATAAAGGGTCATTCTATTGAATGCAGAATAAACGCCGAGGATCCCGAAAACGGATTCAGCCCCTGTCCCGGAGAAATAGAAGGATACTTTGCGCCCGGGGGTTACGGGGTCAGGATGGATAGTCATATTTATGGCGGGTATACTGTTCCCCCTACCTACGATTCCATGATAGGAAAACTTATAGTATGGGGGAAGGACAGAAACGAAGCTATAAATCGGATGAAAAGAGCCTTAGATGAAATAATTATTACAGGTATAAATACAAACATCGATTTTCAGAAACAGATATTAAATAGCGAAGATTTTTTAGCAAATAAGACGGAAGGTATGTGTTAAGCGAAACATCAGGCTGTGTAGTAAATAACATGTTCTGATGTCTCTTCGGCACATTTCAGGTAGGAGGAGATGCAAAATGCTCAAAGATCTCTTTAGTAGGAAAAAATACGCAACGGTAGTGTTGTACAAAGATGATGACAACAAAATAAGAACTGCAACTGTCGATAGTTTTAAAAAGGTCCCCGGCAATAAATCAAAAAAACCTGTTGAAAATAGTCATCCCAGAATGGCTGCCAGAGATAGGATAAATTCCATAATAGATGAGGGAACGTTTATAGAATATGATATAGATTTAAAAACACTCAATGCACTGGATTTTCCGAATTATATGGAAAAGGTAGAAACCGCAATGCAAAACAGCAGCGAGAAAGAGGCTGTAATAACCGGTGAAGGGAAGATAACGGGTGAAAATTGTGTTATATGTGTAATGGATCCCAATTTTATGATGGGGAGCATGGGTTCCGTTGTGGGAGAAAAAATAACCAGGGCAGTAGAAAAGGCAATCGAAAGAAAATTCCCCATAATCATATTTACCGCTTCCGGAGGGGCAAGAATGCAAGAAGGGATTTTGTCGTTGATGCAGATGGCCAAAACATCCGCCGCCCTTGGCAGGTTAGGCGAAAAAGGATTATTATATATTTCTGTTCTGACGGATCCGACAACAGGAGGGGTGACCGCCAGTTTTGCTATGTTGGGAGACATAATCATCGCGGAACCGGGTGCTCTGATTGGTTTTGCAGGCCCGAGGGTTATTGAACAGACTATAAAACAAAAATTACCGGGGGGTTTTCAAAGGGCGGAATTCCTAAAAGAAAAGGGATTTATTGATAAAATCGTTCATAGAAAAAATATGAAGACGGTATTATCAAAAATACTCAAAATTCATACATTGGGCGGTGATGACAATGCATAATATTTTGGAATCCGAAAAACCCATTATCGAACTCGAGAACAAGATTATGGAATTAAAAAATCTTGCCGGGGAAAATGATGTGGATTTGACCGATGAAATAAATATATTATCAAAAAGGGTCGAAAAGATGAAGCAGGATGTCTATAGGAACCTTAAACCCTGGGAAAAGGTTAAATTTGCACGGCTACAGGAAAGGCCCACAACATCGGATTATATAAGGAAACTGATAAAGGATTTTATAGAGTTTCACGGGGATAGATTTTATGGGGACGATAATTCCGTAATAGGAGGTATCGGGATATTTGAAGACATACCTGTTACGGTTATAGGCCACCAAAAAGGAAAGGATACAAACGAAAACATTAAGAGAAATTTCGGGATGCCCCATCCCGAAGGATACAGAAAGGCGTTAAGATTGATGAAACAGGCGGAAAAGTTTAAAAGGCCTGTCATAACCTTTATAGATACTCCCGGTGCCTATTGCGGATTAGGTGCGGAAGAACGGGGACAGGGAGAGGCCATAGCCCGAAATCTTGTGGAGATGAGTAGACTCAGAACACCGATTATATCTGTAGTTATAGGAGAAGGCGGAAGCGGCGGGGCTCTGGGACTCGGTGTCGGGGACAGAATATACATGTTGGAAAACTCCATATATTCGGTCATATCACCCGAAGGACTCGCCAGCATACTTTGGAAGGATGTTGCCCTGGCGCCGAAGGCCGCAAATGTTATGAAACTGACGGCACAGGATTTATTGTCTTTGGGTATTATAGATAACATTATAAAGGAGCCCCTGGGCGGGGCACATAAGGATATAAATTTTACAGCAAATAATATAAAAAAATGTATATCAGGTGAATTAGGGGGTCTTATGAAATTGGATATTGTGCAATTACTCAAC
>JAAZJW010000109.1 GCA_012800145.1 Clostridiales bacterium
AGAAAAAGGTTAGCCTCCTATAAATTTATCATTGAATTTTCTATAAAAAATATGTGTGACTTAAAAATCTATACAAAGGGCCTTGTTTACTGAGGGGAACCCGAGTAACCCAAGTTACTCGGGGATTTTTTATATAAAAAATCAGTAACACAATACCATTGGCAAAATATGATAACAATATGGTCAATTTTTTTATATAGGCATAGGAATATCCAAATTAAAGCAGAGGTTAACCCTAAGGGGGAGGTTTTATGAATTCTAAACAATGGCAATGTGTGGATGCAGGCAGCGACTATTGTCCCTGTCACCTAGCGGAGGAGAATAGCTGTATTATATGTACACAGTTGCAAGGGAAGGGCTATTGTGATTGCAACTGGATGGGTGTATGTATTTATGATGAATTCTATTTTTCAGGGAACAAAAAAAAGGAAGTAAGGGAACCTAAGGAATATTCTGTAATTGACAGTAAAGTCGTTGGGAGGGTTATGGTTTTATCGATACAAGTTACAAAATACATGGCGAGAGTCTTAAAACAGCCGGGTTCTTATGTTTTTGTAAGGAATAAACATAGCGATTATTTTTTTGATGTTCCAATATCAATTATGGACTGTGATGAAGAAAAGTCACTAATAAAAATGGCAATAGAAGCTCGTGGGATAAAGACTAAAAAATTGATGGATCATGGGGGCATTATAATTGTCAGGGGGCCCTATTGGAACGGTATATTCGGTTTGAATGCTCTTAAGACAACACAGGACGCCAAATGTCTGGTGCTGGCTAGAGGAATAGCACAAGCACCTGCAATACTGCCCATAAAACATTTATTAAAAAATAACAATGTTGTAGATATTATTGTTAATAAAAGAGCTGATGAGCATAATTTTATCGAGGAATATTTTGGGGGGCCTATAAAAGAAGTAGATATGTCATCAAATGATGTTGCAATCTTATGTAGAAAACTCATGAAAAAAAATAACTATAAATTAGTTTTTATAGGTGGTTCAGACGTGTTACAGAATAAAGTCATTAAATATATGAAGGAAACAGATAATGTAAAGTTTGTTACGACTAATAACAACGCAATATGTTGTGGTGAGGGGATTTGTGGGTCTTGTATTAAAAAAGACAAAACGGGGACACTCGTTAGAACCTGTAAGGCTCAAAAGATATAAATATAGAAGGGGGAGGCTATGGGAATGGCTAAAATTATAATTATAGGAGGAGGATGGGCAGGTTGTGCAGCTGCAATTACCGCTAAGAAAGCGGGGGGAGATGTGCATCTTTTTGAGAGAACAGATATGTTATTAGGGCTGGGAAATGTAGGAGGGATTATGAGAAACAACGGCAGATATACTGCAGCGGAAGAAACCATACTGCTTGGTGCACCTGAATTGTTCGAGATAACTGATAGGTGTTCACGACATAAAAATTTAGATTTCCCGGGCCATAAACATTGCAGTTTATATGATGTATCGATCATAGAAGCTCAGGTTAGAAGATTAATTGAAACTATGGGGATCAATCTGTATCTTCAACATAGGGTAACAGATGTAATCAGAGACGAGGATAGAATTATGGCAATCAAATTTCTTGATAATAGTGTGCTCGAGGGAGATATATTTATTGAAACCACAGGTTCCACGGGGCCCATGGGGAATTGTAGAAAATATGGCAACGGGTGTGCAATGTGTGTGTTGAGATGCCCGTCCTTTGGGCCGAGAGTCAGCTTGAGCCAAAGGGCAGGGATAGAGGATATCTTGGGGCAGAGAGTAAACGGTGACCCCGGTGCGTTTAGCGGGTCCTGCAAACTGAACAAAGGCTCTTTATCTAAGGAAATAATTGATGAACTAAATGAAAAGGGTGTTGTAGTGGTTAAAATTCCGGATGAAGATATTAATATGGGTAAACTTGACATTAAGGTTTGCCAGCAGTATGCTTTAAAGGAGTATGCAGAAAATATAGTGTTGCTTGATACAGGCCATGCCAAGCTTATGGCTCCATTTTATCCCCTGGATAAACTCAGGAAAATCGAGGGTTTCGAGAATGCGAAATATGAAGACCCTTATTCAGGGGGGATTGGTAATTCAATACGCTATTTGTCCATGGCACCGAGGGATAACAATATGAAGGTAGTCGGAATACAAAATTTATTTTGTGCTGGGGAAAAATCCGGACTTTTTGTGGGCCATACAGAGGCCATCGTAACCGGAAGCCTGGCAGGGCATAATAGTGTCAGGGCGTTTTTAGGAATTCCATTTTTACAGTTACCGGGATCTATTGCTTCGGGGGACTTGATAGCCTACGCAAATGAAAGGATTAAGGTTACGGAAGGATTGAAAGAAAGATTTACATTTGCAGGTACAGATTATTTTAAGCGTATGAAAGAATTGAATCTGTATACTACTGATACAGAGGTTATTAAAAACAAATTAGAACGGTTGAATCTACTGAATATTTATTCTGAAAAGCTAGAATAGAAATAATAGACAAAGGATAGGATGGAACAGATGAGGCTACAAAAATTTTTGGCTGACTGCGGCGTTGCTTCGAGAAGAAAAAGTGAAAAATTAATAAGTAGTGGAAGGGTAAAGGTCAACGGAAAGACGGTTACTAAGATGGGTTTTAAAATAAATCCCAAAATCGATTCAGTTTGTGTGGACAACAAAAACATAACCCCGGAGGGACGCAAGGTTTATATTTTGTTACACAAGCCCAAGGGATATATAACTACTGTAAGGGAACAGTTTAATAGGAAAAAGGTTGTTGATTTGGTTGATGTACCTTACCGTATATTTCCGGTCGGACGGTTGGATTATAATACCTCAGGACTTCTCATACTTACTAATGATGGTGAATTAACATATAAATTAACACATCCTAAATTTGAGGTTCCGAAGGTATATATTGCAAGAATCAAAGGTATTCCGGATAGGAAAGATTTAGACAATTTCAAGAGAGGTTTAAAGATAGAAAATTATGTTACGGCACCTGCCGGGATAAAAATTTTGAAGAAATTTGGCAATGACTGTCTTGTCGAGATAACCATCAAGGAGGGCAAAAACCGCCAAGTCAGAAAAATGTGCAATGCCATAGGCCATCCGGTATTAGAATTAAAAAGAATTAAGATAGGCAAAATAGGTATTGGAAACTTGGAAGTTGGAAACTGGAGATATCTTACCGGGCAGGAGATTGAATATATAAGCCGGTTATAGTTCGGGGATTCGTTTAGCATTCCTAAAGGATGTAAGAAACCATATAGCCAGGTGTTAAATATACAACAAACATAAACAAGAGGGGATCAACATGCGGGGCTCAGTCATTAAAGCAACTTCCTTTGTACATTATGTACTGGGGGGAAAAATTAGCAAAGGTGATGTAGTGGTAGATGCCACCATGGGTAATGGGAATGATACGCTATTCCTGGCCAGGTGTGTGGGTCCGAATGGAAGTGTTTTCTCTTTTGACATACAACAAATAGCATTAGATAGAACACTTAAAAATTTGACCGATAATGAGCTGAACGGTTATAATGTAAGACTC
>JAAZJW010000110.1 GCA_012800145.1 Clostridiales bacterium
AAAAAATTGTCTATAACCATAAGTATCAAGGAACGGTCGGCTCTGATTATAGCATCACCGTCTAAAGAAACGGTTATAGATTTTTCTTCCCAAATCGGTTTGTAACGGTCAATGATTGTTTTACTTATTTCTGCAAGTGCCACATCTTCAAAATCGGTTTTGGGGGAATTCCCTTCCAATTTCGTCAGTTCAAGCATTTTATAAATTATTTGATCCATGCGATCCACATTTTCACGGATATGATTGGCATAATGCTCCCTTTTTTCCGTATGAACATTTTCCTGCAAATTCTCGGCATACCCTGCAATAATACCCAGAGGAGTTTTTAAATCATGGGCTAAGGCATCAGTCATTTCCTTACGGTGATTTTCGAGTTCTTCCTGTTGTTTATAGGTTTTAGTTGTTTGTTTTGCAAGTATAAAGGCTGCAACACCGAATATTATAAGGCAAGAAATCCAAACAAATACCAGACTTGGGAAACAGCGCCCACCTATATTTACATCACGGCCTACTACTGTCCAAAAATCGCTGCCCATATTTTTAGCATCACCTGTCCTGATTGTATTTTGATGAGGCAGCACAAAATAATAGCGATAGGTTAGAAAACCTACTTTTTGGGATGAACCCTCTATACCGGTGAATTGTTGCACGGCTTTCTCCAGCCTGGACTGTTCCGCTACCGTCTGACGAAGTTCCTTCCTTTTTTCATTATCGGGGTTGCCAACATTATTCCTGACAATGTGCCCCCGTTCAAAATAAGGCAAATCATCTGTATTTTCAAAATTTGATGAATAATTGACTACATCAGTATAGGTGCCACCGCTTAACTTCAAATTTCCTTCATCATCAAATTTTTCAGCGTATATAATGTTGACAATTATCTTTTCCGGGATAATCATGCCATTATCAATCCAAAAACCCCGTAGCCCTAATAAATATCCTGCAAGATCCCCCACTTTTTTAGGTTGCGGGTCGGCATATATATACTCTTCAATCTCCTTTATTTCCTCCTTGCTAAACCATTTTTCCGGATCAATATAGCCATACCCAACATGGTACCCCTTTTCATCTTTATACTCTGTATAGCTACATCTCCAATAATTATTGGTGTTAAAGAGAAGTTCATATTTATCGGTAAATACTGCTACCTCAGAATCCATAATGGTTAAAAAGGGGCTCTCCTGTAGTAATTCATCTTTTATTTTGGGAACACCCATCAAATATCTACCATTATTTAGATAGCCTTGCAAAACACTCCCAACCCTGTTGTTAACCTGTATGGCATATGTTCGCAGTTCCATACCAACGGCCTTTTTTTCTCGGGATACTAAAAATGCGCTGAAACCTATCATAAGTACCAAATAGATGACTAAAAATACACTAAAAGTACGTAAATAAATTCTATTTTTTATCCTGTTATTCGCCATTATTCCACCTCCAATTTATAACCCTTTTTGAACACGGTTTTGATCTGTGAGGCAGCACTGCCCAAGGCCCTGCGTAATTTTTTTATATGATTGTCCACTACCCTATCATTGCCCTCAAAATCATATCCCCAAATCCTGACGAGCAATCTGTCGCGGCTCATCACTTGGCCGGGATTTTCCATAAGTATTTTTAGAATAGCAAATTCCATGGGTGCCAGTATTACCTCCTCTCCACTTACAGTAACTGTACAGCGATATGGATCCAGCCTTATGTCGCCCACCGCTATTGCCTCGTCCCTCACCATACCCTTCGAACGTTTTAATAAAGCCATTACTTTGGCATAAAGTTCCGCCAGGGAAA
>JAAZJW010000007.1 GCA_012800145.1 Clostridiales bacterium
ATACCACATCCTGTAGTTAATGTATACAATTATTTGTAGTAGATATTTTTTAAATTTATTGAATAATAAAAAAGCATAGTGTATTATATAGTTGCATACAACAAACAGGATTATTATTCAAAATAAACCACAAATAAAGGTAAGGGGGAGGGTTATTGGATCCATTGGCCAAAAATTTCTACGCACTGTATGAGGCCATATTTTCAGATAAGGAATGTTTACCTGAACATATCTTTATAAAATATGGACTTATGGATATTACTTTAGATGAGCTGAGGGAAACGGAGACTATAGAGATGAAAAGACTACATAGGGAAGAAGGAATGAGTCTCAGGAAGATAGGTTTGCTGTTTTTTCTAACAGATAGCGGGGTATACAGACGAATTCAAGCATACGATAAAAAACAAAAATCGCATAAACAGAATAAGGTTGTTTAAGCGATCATTCCTAAAGAATGGACATGGTTATTGCACACCGATTTGTTCTGTTTATCTTGGGCCAACGCAAGGGGGGATACAACAATAAACAAGAATGAATTTCCCACGCGGGAAGAGTTTTATGAAACCATTATAAGGTTAAAAAAAGAGAGGGAAAAGAGACGCGAATCTATATATTTAGCATATCTTAAGGAACAAAAATTTAGGCAGAAACCACGAAGAAAGAAGGGATATAATGAAGGTATATAAAGTATATATAGATCCGGGACATGGCGGTAGTGATCCCGGAGCCCTAGGCCCTACAGGGCTGAAGGAAAAAGATATAAACCTAGGTATTGCTTTTAAAGTCGGACAAATCCTACAAAGACATGGAATCAGCACTTTACTGACCAGACAGGATGATAGAAGGGTTGAATTAATTGACAGGGTTAAAATGGCAAATAATGATAGGGCGGATTATTTCATAAGTATCCATGCCAACAGTGCTTCTAACCCCGCCGCCATGGGTACTGAAACCTTTGCTTTTCCGAATTCTGATATAGGAACAAAACTGGCGGATGCCGTACAAAAATCACTTGTAAACGAAATAGGCCTGGCAAACAGAGGGGTAAAACATGGGGACTTTTTTGTGTTAAAAAACACCAAAATGCCTGCTATATTAGTGGAAGTGGCCTTTATCAACAATCCAAAGGAAGAAAAACTATTGAAAGACCAAAATTTTTCGGATAAAGCGGCAACCGGCATCTCCAAAGGCATATTAATGTTTTTGGGAATGGAATATAAGGAAGAAAACTATATAGATAAGAACATAAGCCCCTGGGCTAAGGATGCTATGGAATGGGCAACTGACAAAGAAATAAATTTGACCGACGGGAGTATGCCTAAAGAACCCATAAGTTTAGAAAGATTGATAACTATTCTACATAGATACCACAACCTGTTTGGCAAATAGGTGTGGTTTTTATGCAATCTATTGAATATTCTATTTCTTCCAAGGTAGTAAAATGGCTCAGAGAAAATCTGACCGTCCCGTTCGGGAAGGTACCCAAGGTTTTATGGGCTGATGGTGCACAATGTAAACCGCTTCTGGTCATAATGCCATATTTTTTACTCAATTCATGGGCAACAAGGCCATTATCGTCAGTAACAAAATCTATTGACAGTATTCCGGTTCTGCCATCAGATATTTTCTTGCCTACGAGTTTGATTTTTTCCATGTTGAGCAGGCCCTCAAGAAATCTATCAAGAAGATATTTTTCCTTTTCATTGATATTTTTTATTCCATAATCTAATAGATATTTTAATGATGCATTTAACCCATAAATACCCGGGATATTCAAGGTTCCCGCTTCAAATTTGTCGGGCATATAATCCGGTTGTCTTTCGGTGTCGGATAGGCTTCCGGTTCCCCCTTCAATCAATGTATTTAATTCACTATTGATTTTATCATTAACTATAAATCCCCCTATCCCCTGGGGACCCAGTAGGCTCTTATGGCCTGTAAAGCCTATGGCATCTGCATTTAATTTTTGTATATCAACATCAACACACCCTGCTGTTTGAGCCCCATCTATTATAAAGAATATATCATTTTCCCTACATATTTCCCCTACCTTTTCCAGGTCCAGGATAGTACCGCATACATTGGAGGCATGACTCATTATCACAGCCTTAGTATTCGGTTTAATCGAATTTGCCACATCAAACAGGCATTATGAACAACAATGCTTGTTTTCTTTTTATTCGTTCCTATGAATTCTATATCATTTCTAAAAGTGCATTTATCCTCGTATTTATCTGCCCAACATCCAGCTCAGAATAATCGGTTTCTATATACAAATAAGGTTTCTGTTTCCACTCCGTAACAAATTGCTTTACATTATGGGCCTCTATATTAAAAGTATGACAGGCCTGAAGTACTATTTCTATTACCGCATCTACCTCGTATTCATCTATCATTTCATCTAAGTCTTTAAACCTTCTTGGATTGGGTGTCATAACAGAACAATTTATATCTAAGTATTTTTGCGTTAAGGAGTCTATCGGGTCAATATCTTCATCTGCCAACCTTATCTTCTCCCTGACCCCGCTGCAATTTTCAAAAGCTACTATGCTTGCACCGGAATCTTCGATAGTCCTCAGGATTTTGTCCCTGACCCCGTTTACAGGACAACCTGTAACGAGTATCCTGGGTTTATCTGATTTGCTTCCCTTTAATTCCTTTTCATATTTATTTCTCAATTCTTTTGTCCGTTCCGCTATAAACTCGCATTGGGCATTTCTGTCAAACTGAAAACCCAATGCTTCCATCGTTTCATTTATTTCAGAACCGGATATAGGCGAAGGGTTCAATTTCCCCAATTCATAAAAATCCATAAGAATCTTTCTTTCCCTGTTTCTTTCTTTTATTTCTTCCCTCAAAATCTCATCGGTGATTTTAACATCGAAGAATTCCTCTAATTTTTCCTTAAGTCTTACCAGTTCCTCTTTCCAGTATGCAAAAGCATGGTCAGGTTCCTGCCCCTGGGGTAGATGCATTACGTGGATCGGTTTCAGTTCATTCAGTATTTCATACATCTTTTTCTTGCCGTCACAGGTTGTTTCTCCCACCAACAAATCTGCGAAATAAAAATACGGGCATTTTTCGGATGCCGCTTCTCCATAGCTTGACTTTATAAGGGGGCAAAGATTCCTCGGCAGGTCTTTTTCCGCGTAGTGTATAGGTCCATTTGACGTGCCACACAGGCTAACAGCCACAGCCCCCGCTGCATGGATAAGTTCCATGGGCGTATACGTACAAAAAATTCCTACCACAGGAACCCCCTTTTCCTTCAAATCCTTCACCTTCAAGAAGCCTTCCCTTCTGGCTTCTTCATAGTTTTCAAAATTTTCCGGTAGCTTTAACATTTGTATCGCCTTCCTTCAAAATTTATCCCATCATTAAACAAAATTATATAAAGCCTGCAATTAATAATCAAAGATGGCAAACCAAACATCTTGCCATCTTCGGTTTTGCTACTATACAGTAACATGATTCATATTAATTTCTAAGCACTTCTTCAAGAGCGCGGGGAATCTGTTTGATAATTTCATATACCTGGGTTGCCGGGGTCGGATCAGCATATAAACCGGCTAACCTGTTGACCTTAGCCGCCTTGGCGGATGCAGATTCTATATCCATGCCCGAAGCGATTAGGGCGGAAACTACCCCTGTCAGCGTGTCCCCCGTTCCCCCTATGGGCTCAAGTGTTTCTATATTAGGGCTATCGATTACTCCTATGATACCTTCCCTATTAGCAACATAATCCTTTTCTCCTTTGACTAGGAGATAAGAAGAAGCATTGTTGTGTTTATACGCCCTCTTGATAAGGTCAGGTACAAGATTTTCATCCTGCAAAATAAA
>JAAZJW010000111.1 GCA_012800145.1 Clostridiales bacterium
ATAGATAAATTTATAGCCGAAATTCCTGAGGATGTTGTGGTTCTATTTGACGAGGCATACTATGATTATGCAAAGACTAATCCGGAATATCCGGAAACATTAGATACCCTGGCGAAAAGGCCAAATACCATCATACTCAGGACGTTTTCCAAGGTGGGAGGTGTTGCCGGGGTCAGGGTAGGATATGTACTTACATCTAAAGAAATAGCTGCACAGATGGGTAAAGTCAAAGATGTATTTAATGTCAATTCATTGGCTCAGGCCGCGGCCTTAGCGGTACTGGAAGACGAGGAACATATTGAAAATACAATAAAATTGAATTACGAATCTCTAGCACTTATGGAGAAGTATTTCGATGAAAATAATTTAGAATACGTAAAATCTAATGCAAACTTTATATTTGTTAATGTAGGTGTTCATTCTAAATCAGTATTTGAGAAATTAATGAAACAAGGTATTATCATCAGGCCCGGATTTTTGTGGGGCTGGGATAATTGGCTCAGGGTAAGTACGGGAACTATGGAACAAACAGAGAAATTTATTAAGGAATTGGACAAGATTCTCAAACACAGGTGATATATAATTGAAAGACAAAAAGGCAAAAATGCTACTACTTGATATATTATTGATAACGATTGGGCTGCTATATATATTATTTTTATATTCGGATATTTTTGATATAAAAATGGTGGTATCATCAAGTGCACTTAAATATATATCTGTAGTCCTTTGCTTTATAATAACTTTATTTATAGGAAAAGATGGATTTGGCAAAAGAGACAGATTATTGCTTCAAATAGGGTTATTTATCGCGATTTTGGCGGACTTATGTCTTCTCATTTTAGGTTATCATGTCCTGGGAATAGCATTATTCTGCCTAGTCCAAATAATTTATTATAATAGATATAGAGGGGGTAAGGCCTGCAGGCCGCCCCTTATTTTTATTAAATTTATTGTTATTTTTTTATTAACACTGGCCGGTTACTTCATAATAAACTTAGTCTCGGTGAAAGTTGATTTCCTGTTTGCAATGGCATTTTTCTATTCCGTATGCCTAATATTTAGCACCTTGGAATCGGTAAATGCTTCCAAAAATAAATTATATCCGTGTTATAATAAATACATGATAATTGTGGGCATGGCGCTTTTTTTGTTATCTGACATAGCTATAGCAATATTCAATATGAGCAAAGAATTTAATACATGCATGTATAATATATCCGCTTCATTGATATGGGGCCTTTATCTGCCTTCTCAGGTTTTGCTTTCCGTAAGCGGATATCGGTTTAAAAGAGATAAAAAAGATGTATAGGGAGATAAGATAACGTTATTTTATCTCCGAAATGTTTTATATATGGTATTATTGATATAAATACGAAGAAAGGGGTAGTTTTACAAAATGTTTATTTCCGATCATGATATCAGTGAGTTTATCAGGGAAGATGTTCCCTACATTGATTTGACCACAGCACTTTTAGAAATTGGAGATCAGTATGGCAAAATGACCTTTGCAACACGAGAAGATACAGTATTATCGGGTGTAGAAGAAGTCCTAGAAATCTTCAAAAAACTTGATGTTAAATGTAACAGTTTCCTACCATCGGGTACATTTCTCCAGAAAGATAAAATTTTTATAGAAGCAGAAGGAATGGCAAAAAATCTACACATGGCCTGGAGGGTATCCCTGAGCATTCTTGAATATTTCAGTGGTATAGCCACGAGGACGAAAGTGATGGTTGATAAAGCTAGAAAGGTAAACCCGGACATCGAAATTGTGACTACGAGAAAGACTTTTCCGGGAACCAAAAGGCTTTCAATAAAATCAATTATTGCAGGGGGAGCATGGCCACATCGGCTTGGGTTGTCCGAAACCATATTAGTATTTAAACAACATGTAAATTTCCTTGGAGGGTATGAAGAACTG
>JAAZJW010000112.1 GCA_012800145.1 Clostridiales bacterium
AATTTTACTTAACATTTTAAAACTTTTCAATTGAAACAAAAAACTCCTAGATTAATATCAGGAGTTTTTTATATTTTAAAGCAAAAACTATCATAAACGAACGTAGGAGGAGGATAAAATTGGGTTTAACTATTGGTATTGTAGGCGGCACAGGTGCTGTAGGAACAAAGATGATTGAGGTGCTCAAGGAGAAAAATTTAAATATAACAAAGCTAAGAATTTTCGCATCGGAAAGAACTGTAGGGCAAAAAGTAATATTTAACAATGAAGAAATAACAGTGGAATTATTGACAAAAGAGGTTATGAAGGAAAATTTTGATTATTTGTTATTTGCTGCAGGTGGAACTATATCTGGGGAATTTGCTCCAATTGCTGCCGAGGCAGGAAATATTGTCGTAGACAATTCTTCATTTTGGAGAATGACAGAAGGGATACCACTAGTTGTTCCCGAGGTTAATGGGGATATTTTGAGGGGATACAGGGGAATTATATCCAACCCAAACTGCTCCACAACCCAGATGGTAATGGTACTTGCACCGCTTCATAAAAGATATGGCATCAAACGGGTTGTGGTGTCTACCTATCAGGCTGTATCGGGTAGTGGACATAAGGCAATTGATGAACTCGAAAAACAAATGTTGGATAAGGACTATCCAAACCAGGTATATCCAAGAAGAATTGCGGGAAATTGTATCCCCCATATAGATACATTTATCGAAAATGGATATACAAGGGAAGAACTTAAAATGGTATACGAGACACATAAGATACTGGATGATAATACTATAAAGGTAAACCCAACTGCTGTAAGGGTACCTGTAGTTTACAGCCATAGCGAATCCATATACCTGGAATTTAATGAAGAACCGGACATAGACGAAGTGCGACAAGTGCTAGAGAAGACGGAAGGCATAATTGTAGACGATAATCCGGCAGAAAATGGATACCCTACCCCGCTGGAGGATGCAAACACTGACCATACCTATGTGGGAAGAATCCGTAAGGATTTGTTTAACCCAAAGGCTTTGTCTTTATGGGTAGTAGCGGACAATTTACGAAAAGGGGCTGCTACTAATGCGATTCAGATTATAGAAACTATTGAGAATTTTGAATAAAGGGGGCAATACCTATGTTTAACGGTTCGGGAGTGGCGATTGTAACACCATTTAGTAATGGAGAAGTTGATTTTGAAGGTTTCGAAGGGTTGATTGATTTTCATCTGGAAAATGGTACCCAGGCCTTAATAGTGCTGGGCACCACAGGGGAAGCAGCCACACAATCATTTGAGGAAAGGGAAAAACTTGTTGGTACAGCAGTTGAGAGAGTGGGAGGCAGAATCCCTGTAATAGTCGGTACCGGGGCGAATTACACCCGGATGGCTGTGGACTACACCAAGCAGGCAGAGGCCCTGGGGGCAGATGGTGTATTGGTGGTTACACCGTATTATAATAAGGCTACCCAAAACGGTCTGATTGAACATTATACTGTGATTGCCAATTCTACAACTTTACCTGTAATTCTGTACAATGTTCCGGGAAGGACAGGGGTAAATTTAGAGGCAAAAACTGTTGCGGCTTTGAGCAAGGTGGAAAATATTATCGGAGTTAAAGAGGCCAGTGGTAATATAGGTCAAGTGCTTGAAATTAAGAGATTGGTATCGGACAATTTTAAAATTTATTCAGGAAATGATGATCAAATTGTTCCTATTTATGCATGTGGGGGCCATGGTGTTATTTCTGTATGTGCCAATGCTATTCCAAGCCAAACACAGCATATGTGCAAAGCGTTTATGGATGGCGATGTGGAAGAAGCTTTGAGGTTACAGCTCCTATACAAACATTTTATAAACCTTCTGTTCTGTGAAGTAAATCCGATTCCGATAAAGGCGGCTCTAAACGCTATGGGATATATTAAAGATGAGCTCAGGCTTCCATTGACTTCCATGGAGGAATCTAACAGAAATAATTTGCTGGACGAAATGAAGAGATTGAATATTGTATAGGTATATAGAGGGGGATTTATTAGTATGAATTTATTAATTTATGGAGCAAATGGGCATATGGGAAAACTGATAAAAGAATTGGCCGCCGAAGATTCATACTGGCAAAATATTGATGGAATGGATAGGGGGATATCCAGGGAATGTCTGGGGGATAATTACGATGTAGTTGTAGATTTTTCACACCCGTCTGCGCTGGATGAATTGCTGGATTTTTGCATGGAGAAAAATACCCCCTTGGTAATTGGGACAACGGGATATAGCAAGGAACAACTGGATCAAATATGGAGTGCCTGTAACCGAATTCCAATATTGAAGGCTACAAATATGTCTTTGGGTATGAATATAGTGTTTGTTTTTGTGGAGCAAATTGCGGCAAAATTGGGGAATATGTTTGATATTGAGATTATAGAACAGCATCATAATCGTAAAAAAGATGCTCCGTCAGGAAGTGCTAAATATATTGTGGAATCCATAGAAAAAGGATTAGGTGAAGTCAGAAAACACCA
Organism: Clostridiales bacterium; assembly: GCA_012800145.1. Lineage (GTDB taxonomy): Bacteria > Bacillota > Clostridia > Peptostreptococcales > Natronincolaceae > JAAZJW01. The sequence goes on from JAAZJW010000112.1 coordinate 2,509, forward strand.
ATATGGCAGATCAGGGGAGTGCCCGAGGGAAAAAGGTGAAATTGGAATACATGCAATCCGAGGGGGAAACATAGTAGGTTATCACGAAGCAAATTTTATAAATGATTTGGAAACCGTAAAAATAGCACATGAAGGCCATGACAGGCAGGTATTTGCACAAGGAGCACTGGAAGCGGCAAGATTTATTATGAAGCAAGAACCGGGCATATACACAATGAAGGATGTACTGAATTTATAGTGGTCAGTATAAATGTCATCCTGAGACGGACAGTATAAATGTGACTCATAAATGTCATCCTAAGACGGACAGTATAAATGTGACTTATAAATGTCATCCTGAGATGGACAGTATAAATGGAGCCTATAAATGTATCCGAGACATACAGTATAAATGTGACTTATAAATGTCATCCTGAGACGGACAGTATAAATGGAGCCTACGAAGGATCTATCTTTTCAGAACATTCACAACCCGTCATTTTGGGAATATAGTAGGGGCGAGCTTTGCTCGCCCGCTTATTATTAAACACCATGCTGGATAACGCTATTGCAAACAAACAAATTAAATGTTATAATTTTATATGTAAACGATTGGGGTTCTAAAAATCATATAAATAAAAGTGAGGGTATAGCTCAGCTGGCAGA
>JAAZJW010000113.1 GCA_012800145.1 Clostridiales bacterium
CCGGACGCCAAAATACTGCAAATAGACATAGACCCTGCAGAGATAAACAAAAATGTTTCAGTGGATCATTTTATTATAGGTTCTATTAACAGAATTATGCCGATGTTGAATGAAAAAATAAGACAAAAAGACAATACTCCCTGGCTTGAACAAATAATCGGGATAAAGAGGGAATATCCCCTAACTTATAAAAAGGACAAAAAATTGAAACCTCAATATATTGTCGAAAAGGTTTGTGAGGTGGCGGGTGACAGCGCTATTATTGCCACGGAGGTCGGACAGAACCAGATGTGGACAGCGCAGTATTATAAATTTACGGAACCGCGTACCTTTTTAACATCGGGCGGATTAGGCACAATGGGTTATGGTTTGGGTGCTTCTATGGGAGCACAAATTGCTTCGCCTAATAGGCAGGTATTTAATATATCGGGCGACGGATGTTTCCATATGAATTGCAACGAGTTGTCTACGGCTGTGAAATATAATATTCCAATAATCGTTGTTATACTGAATAATCAGGTGTTGGGAATGGTAAGACAATGGCAAAATTTGTTTTATGATAAGAGATTTTCCAGCACAACATTGGAAAAAGCAACGGACATTGTAAAATTGGCAGAGGCCTTCGGTGCCACAGGTTTCAACGTTACTAAAAACGAAGAAATAGGGGATGTGCTCAGAAAAGCGATGGACATAGAAGGGCCTGTAGTTATTAATTGCGAAATCGACCGGGACGAAATGGTTCTTCCGATTGTACCCCCGGGAAAAAACATAGATGACCTAGTTATGGAGTAGATACCGATAAATCTATTTTACAAGGGCGCCATATCGGAATGTTATCCTGAGACGGACAGAAAAGGTTTGACATCTACTTTACAAGGGCGCTATATCGGGATGTCATCCTGAGGCGGACAGAAAAGGTTTGGCCCTCGAAGGATCTATTCAGGATTTTTTATAAACGGGATCAGCCTATAGATTTTTAATTATTAGCTGTTTGATGTGATGGGGGTATCTTTATGAAAGCCAAAATATCCATAGTTATCGCCATGATTATCTTCGGAAGTATAGGCATATTTGTAAAAAATATAAACTTATCATCCCTGGAAATTGCACTATTCAGGGCAGCCATAGCCAGCTTGCTTTTAATAGCAGTGGGTATTGCCATAAGAATAGATATATCTTTTAAAGATATAAAATCCAATGGATTGTTGTTGATACTGTCCGGTGCCTGTATGGGGGTAAATTGGATTGCATTATTCCAGGGGTATAAATATACCACCGTATCAAATGCAACACTCGGTTATTATTCTGCACCCATATTTGTGATAATGTTATCTCCCATAATTTTAAAAGAAAAAATCACGCCGACTAAAATTACTTGTACCCTCACAGCTATGCTCGGGTTATTTCTGATTATCAAAGCGGGTAACGATGTTAATGGTGACGCCTATAATCATATGCTCGGAATGGCCTATGTAATTTTTGGAGCAATGTTATACGCAACGGTTATTTTAATTAACAAACATATCAAAGATTTATCCGGTTTTGAAACTACATTGTTACAGCTCATGGTGGCTGCAATCACTCTGTTACCTGTTGTCATGTTACGATTGA
>JAAZJW010000114.1 GCA_012800145.1 Clostridiales bacterium
ATTCCTCCGCCTATACCGAAAATTATTTCCCTTATGGTCATTCCCATTGGGACCTCAACCAATCCGCCCTTTTTAATCTTGCCCGCAAGTGCAAACACCTTTGTTCCGCTACTGTCTTCTGTTCCTATAGATGCAAAGGCGTCGCCACCGTTGGCTAGTATAAACGGTATGTTAGCAAAAGTTTCGACATTGTTAATATTAGTGGGCTTGCCCCAATAACCTTTTTGCGCCGGGAATGGAGGTTTCGGTCTTGGTGTTCCTCTGTTACCTTCTAGCGACTCTAGAAGTGCTGTTTCTTCCCCGCATACAAACGCTCCGGCACCTGCCTTAATCCTCAGGCTGAACTTAAACTTGCCTTCGTCAAATAAATCCTTGTTCAGGTATCCTTTTTCTTCCGCCTGTGCCATGGCAATATTTAATCTTTTAATTGCTAAAGGATACTCAGCCCTTACATATATAATTCCTTCCGAGGCTCCTATTGCATAACCGGCTATTATCATACCCTCAATCAGAGCATGGGGGTCACCCTCGAGTACACTTCTGTCCATAAAAGCACCGGGGTCACCTTCGTCCGCATTACAAACTAAATACTTTTCAGTTCCGGGTGATTGTCGAGCCGCATTAAGTTTAAACCAGGTTGGAAAACCTGCCCCGCCCCTGCCTCTCAATCCGGAAACTTTTATTTCTTCTATTACCTCTTCAGGAGTCATTTCTTTAATACATCTTTCGATAGCCTTATATCCCCCGGATTCCACGTATTCATCCAGGCTTTCAGGGTTAATAATTCCACAATTTCTCAAGGAAATTCTTTTTTGTTTAGCTAAAGCTTCCTTATCTTCATCACTTATAATATTTTCATTAGATTTAACTTCACCGGAAACTATATCTTTAACTATTTGTTTTGCTATTTCTTCGTCTACCTTCACAAAAGTTGTTTTTTCACCATTATCATCTATAAAATCTACTATGGGCTCCAAATAGCACATACCGATACATCCGGTAGAACCCAACTTTATATCGGCACCATTATCTTTAATTTCTTCTTCCAGGATTTTGTATATTTTACTAGCCCCAGCAGCTATACCGCAACTTCCTTGCCCCACAATGAGTTTCATGTACTACTCCCCCTTTACTCTTTGTTTTATTATTCTTCCTCCGCCCTTATTGTCTTGAGAATTTCTCTTGTCTTTTTCGGAGTTAATTTGCCATACACTTCGCCATCTATCATCATTACCGGTGATAAACTGCAGCAACCCAAACAAGCCACGTTTGTTAGGGTAAATAAACCATCTTTTGTAGTTTCTCCTTCATTTATTTCCAATTCTTCACAGATGGCTTCCTCTATGGCCTTTGAGCCGTTAACATGACAGGCAGTTCCTTGACAAAGTAATATCACGTGTTTACCTACGGGATCCAGTCTAAATTGGGTATAAAAAGTAGCGACACCATAAATTTTAGCGAGCTTAATCCCGGTCACTTCCGATACATAATTTAATGCCTCTATCGGCAAATATTCATAAAGCCCTTGAACGTCTTGCAAAATACTAATAAGGCTACCCTTCACGCCTTCGTATTTACTTAGTATTTGATCCAACTTGTCTACATCTTTTACTGCAACATTTCCATTATCATTACATCCACAACAAGCCATTCACACCCCACTCCTTTCGAGATAAATATAGTTTATTACAGAAGAGGATTGCATCCTCTTACAATCTGTTTTCCGGGATCTAACAAGATATATGATTATAAATCAACCCATGTCCCCGTGAGAACAATAAAAAACATATGTGTGTCCACAAAATATGCATGTACAATATCTATACTATGTTTACTCTTAATATGTTTAAAATATTAGTCATAGTGTATACTATAACTGTATACCTATAGTTATAAAGCCTAAATATTCGACTATACTAGGTAAAAGATAATATTAAATCCCCCCCTA
>JAAZJW010000115.1 GCA_012800145.1 Clostridiales bacterium
CAGTCATATACATGGGTAAATTGTTGTTCTACAAGGTTTCCTATCAGCATAAACTGTCCTCCGCCCAGTAATCTCGGTATAACAAAGGTTGAAACCGCAGGCATAAATACCATGGTGATACCTGTTATGACCCCGGGGAGACTTAACGGAAAAATTATTTTCCTGAAAACAGTGGTTTCATTTGCCCCTAAATCTTTGGCAGCCTCTATTAAGGTTTTGTCCATTTTGGCTAAGACTGAATATATGGGCAGAACCATAAAGGGAATAAAATTATATACCATGCCCAAAATCACGGCACCGTTGTTGTATAAAAGGTTCAATGTGGGGAAATTTAAAAACCCCAATATGTTATTTATAACCCCATTTTTCCCCAACAGGGTCATCCAGGCATAGGTCCTGAGCAAAAAATTCATCCACATAGGCAACACGAATAAGAGAACCATCAAGTTGCGTTTAGAAATATCAGTTCCCGCAATGATCATAGCCATGGGATAACCCAATATTAGGCAAAATACAGTCGATATAAATGCCAATTTTAGAGACCTGTAAAGTACCTTCCCGTAAATAGGAGTCATAAATCGCCTGTAGTTTCCCAGGGTAAGACCCCCTTCCCTGAAGCTGAAACTAAAATAAAGCACCAAAACCAGGGGAACAATTATAAAAATAATCAACCATACTATATAAGGATAAGCCAAGATTTTCTGCTTTGATTTCATAGCTAAATCCCCCTCTCCATAATATGGATTAAATCCGGTCCTATGTTCATACCTATGGTGCTGCCGACCGGTGCCATATCCGTGCTGTGTATCATCCACCGCCTTCCATTCTCTTTGACTATCATTTCATAATGAACACCCTTAAATGTACTCGTTATCACCTCTCCCCTTAGCATACCTGTTTCCGCCGAGGTTATTTCAATATCCTCAGGCCTTATGACAACCTCCACCCGGGTGTTTTCCCCAAAACCCTTATCCACACAATCAAAGGTTCTGTTTGCAAACTCCACCAGATAATCCCTAATCATAATTCCCTTTACTATATTGCTCTCCCCTATGAAATCCGCAATAAATGCGGTTTTAGGTTCATTATAGATATCCTCGGGTGTACCTATCTGCTGTATTTTTCCCTCATTCATAACTGCAATGGTATCCGACATGGTAAGAGCTTCTTCCTGGTCATGGGTTACATAGACAAAAGTAATTCCTACTTCTTGTTGAATTTTTTTAAGTTCTATCTGCATGCCTTTTCTTAGTTTCAGATCCAGAGCACCCAAGGGTTCATCCAACAAAAGCACCTCAGGCTCGTTAACCAAAGCCCTGGCTATGGCCACCCTTTGCTGTTGTCCTCCACTCAAAGATTCTACACTTCTCTTTGCAAAGCTTTGCAATCCCACAAGCTGCAGCATCTCTTCCACTTTTATTTTGATTTCCTTCTCAGGAATCTTTTTTATTCTGAGTCCGAAAGCTATATTTTCAAATATGTTCATATGAGGGAACAAGGCGTATTTTTGAAACACCGTGTTTATCTGCCTTTTATAGGGGGGCAAATCATTGATTCTTTTGCCTTCGAAAAAAACATCCCCTGCAGTCGGGTATTCAAATCCGCCGATAATCCTTAACGTGGTTGTTTTGCCACATCCACTTGGCCCCAACAGCGTCAAGAATTCATTTTTCCTGATATACAAATTAACATTGTCCAAAACCGACGTCTCATCATAGATTTTGGTTATATTTTTTAAATCAATTATGTTCTGACCCATTTGAATACCCCCCTTATTTTATATTGATTTTTTATGATAAATTTTCATTACTAAAAACAAGTATAGTAAGGATATC
>JAAZJW010000116.1 GCA_012800145.1 Clostridiales bacterium
AAGAAGAGTTGGAAGACTTGGGAGCAAAGGTTTGTTTGACCAGGGATAAAGACAAGGTTGTACATCTGGACGACAGAGCACAAATGGCTAATGATACAGCACCTAATTTTTTTATCAGTATCCATCAGAATTATTTTAGCCACCCCTCTAAATCAGGGACGGAAATCTATTATTTTAAGGGAGATATGGCGGCTAAGGAGCTTGCAAGAGAAATAATGAAGGCACTTACGGAAGACCTCGGAACCCTGGATAGGGGAATAAAACCTGCGGATTTTTTTCTATTAAGAACGGTAATTGTCAGTTCCATTCATGTGGAAATAGTTTATATTTCGAATCCTGCTGAGGAAGCCATGTTAATGGATACAGATTTCAGGAAAAGGGCTGCCAAATCTATTGCAAAGGGTTTTGTGAATTTTTATAGGTATTCATAATTCCATAATTAAAACAACAAATAAAAAATACTATAAAAAGTTATCATATACCATTTGACAAATAGGCCGATTACATTATATAATATATGGCTAACCATTTGACAATTATTATAAAATATGCTATTATATAATTGTCAATGTTGTGAAAGAGGTGATTACTTGGCGAGTAAAACTCCACCGATTGGAACAAATCAATTACAGGAAATAAGAAAAAATATTGAAGAATACGTTGGGCAAAAAGTTGTGTTAAAGGCTAACAAGGGCAGAAAAAGAACAATTGTTAGGGAAGGAATTTTAGAAAACACATACCCGAGTATTTTTATCGTAAGAATTGATGGCCAGTTTGGGGATCATGTCAGGAGAGTATCCTACAGTTATTCAGATATTCTTACAGAAACAGTTGAAATCACCGTATGCAGTGGCAACAAGAATATCAAGGTAAGCTAACACATAAATGCCACCCTGCGATAGGTGGTTTTTATTTTTAAATAGGGAACGAAAACCGGAGGGACGATTTTCCCGGTTTCTATGGTTTCTAGTTTCAAGGTTGGAAAAATATCAAACATTGGCGGTTGAATATGATGGCGGCAAAAACGAACTATGTGTATATATTACAATGCTTTGATGAAAGTTTATATACGGGTTGGACTAATGATATCGAAAAAAGGCTCAAGGCCCATGAATTAGGAAAAGGCGGAAAATATACAAGGGGCAGGCTCCCCATAAGGCTTGTGTATTTAGAAAAATACGATGATAAAATAGCTGCCCAAAAAAGGGAATACCAGATAAAGCAAATGAAGCGGGCCGAAAAATTGAAATTAATCAACAGTGATGTGTAGGGCGACCAGAGGTCGCCCTTTTTATATTCAGTTGGTCGGTTGGTTAGGGGTCGGTTGGTCAGTACAAAGGTAGGGGTAGGCCTGAGTGACAAAAGGGTACGTTAGACTGTGTGAAAAATGTCATCCTGAGCGAAGCGAAGGATCTCAAATGGCCTAAAAACGAGATTCTTCGCTACACTCAGAATGACAAAAAGCGGGAAAAGTGCTTTTTCACACAGTCTGACGTACCCA
>JAAZJW010000117.1 GCA_012800145.1 Clostridiales bacterium
CAGCCCCCTAACAATTACATGATAAAATCCCCTTATTTTCCCCGGCAAGACGAACAGATCCCGAAAAACCCGAAATTCTTCGAGGGCACCGTTAATACTATCCGATTCAGAATAACATTCCGGAACGATTGTTAAACCATTATCCAACTATTGTTCGAAATACTGTCCGTCCTGGAATGACAAAAACGTAAGGTTTTCACAGCAATAACAAAGATTCTGTGTTTTCCAAGGCTAGTCCTTTGGTTCAAATCCCAATTTTTCTATAACCTCAACAAATTTTTTTGTATCTATCGGTTTGGATGCATAAGCATCACATCCATGTTCAAATGCTTGCTCCACGATTCGGGTTTCTGCAAGGGCGGTAGTCATTATAATTTTTGCGCGGTTTTCCGGCAATATACCCAGCTGTGTTTCCAAATCCTTAATGGCCTTTAAAACCTTTACACCATCCACCTTTGGCATCATAATATCCAAACAAATCAGATCATATGGGCTATTCTCCTTGATAGATAACATATAGGCGTCTATTGCTTCTATACCATCCACCACTAAATCACATTCTCCATACTGTAAAAGAAACTTGTGCAAGAATTTCCTGCTAACCATATCATCTTCAGCAATTAATATTTTCATATCAACGACCCCTCCCAATTATTTTGTAACAGACAAACAGACCAGATATTTTGATATTCAGCCTTTAACCCTCGTACTGGTCAAAGGCTAAACATCAAAATTTACAACACTGATTTTTTATAGGTATCGAATTCGTCCATCATATTTGCAATATTTTTAATGGTTTGGCTCAGATTGCCCCGTCTTGTAGACAATTCTATTTTAAATGCCGCGTTTTTCAGTTGCTCCGCATCTATCTCATTTGAAAGGTTTTTAATCCCGTGAGCTATAACCTCAATTTCTGCCAGATTGTCATACTCCAGTGCCTTTTCCAACGATTTAATCTTATCTTCCATTTGGCAAATTACAGGTATTAATTCTTCTTTAGGTCTTTTGTTAGTTTCTCTAACGAAAATAATATTTCCCTCATCGTCAATTTTTGGAACACCTTCAGGTAGCCCGATTTGCCCCTTGGTTCCGGATACAGCATCTATAATATAAAAGAGTTCCTCCATTTGAACCGGTTTCGAAATATATTCATCTATACCTTTAGACAAAAATTTTTCCTTATCTCCATGCAACGCAAAAGCTGTGAGAGCAATTATGGGAACGTGGCTACCCATGGATTCTGTTTCTATTGCTCGTATTTGTTTAGTTGCCTCTATTCCGTCCATTACCGGCATCTGGATATCCATTAAAACAATATCATATTCTCCCTTTTTATACATGGACACCGTCTCAACACCGTTATTAGCTATGTCCACATTATGTCCTTTTTCCTCTAACATTCTGGCTAATACTGTTTGGTTTACCCTATCATCTTCTGCCAATAAAATTTTTTGTGGATTTATGGATTTTACCGTTGCTAATATGTTTTCTTGTTTCTTGGTCGGTTTATTCCCTTTTTCAAACCCCAAAGTGAAATAAAATGTACTACCTATACCTTTTTTACTTTTTACCCACATTTCACCTCCCATTGTTTCCACCAATCGTTTTGAAATAGCTAATCCTAAGCCTGTCCCCCTGTGTTTTTTTGTATATGAACCATCTAATTGACTAAAAACCTCAAAAAGCCTATCTTTATCCTTTTTGGAAATACCTATACCTGTATCGGTTACTGTAAATTTTAAACCAATTTTATTGTCAGGTTTAACATCCCTTTCAACCAATACAGAAACCTCCCCCCTTTCGGTAAATTTAATAGCATTATTTATAAGATTATTGAGTATTTGCTGTAACCTGTTAGAATCACCCTTTAAATATGTCGGTATGGACTCAGAAAGATTATAGTTTAAATCCAACCCTTTCTTTTTTGCATGCTGGGCATGAATTTTAATTATGTTTTCCATAAGTTCTTTTATGTTAAAATTCACATTTTCAATAATTAGCCTTCCCGCTTCTAATTTTGAAAAATCTAATATATCGTTGATAATATTTAATAGGGAACTCGCACAATGTTTGGCGGTAAACAAGTTTTCTTTCTGCTCCTTATCCAGTTCAGTGAGCAAAGTTAAATCTATCATACCTAGCATACCATTGAGGGGTGTCCTAATTTCATGGCTCATGTTAGCAAGGAATTCACTTTTTGATTTGTTTGCTTTTTCAGCCTCCTCTTTAGCCTTTTTTAATTCCCTTTCCGCATTCTTTCTTTCTGTGATATCCCTTACAATACTTGCTAATATTTGTTTCCCTTCTATATATGCACCCTTAGCACTTACTTCTACCGGAAAGGTTGTGCCATCTTTGCGAGTATGCAATGATTCGTAAAATATCCCCTCCTCGAGAGCTGTTTTCATCTGTTCTCCCGCAAGCCGTGAATCTCTTCTTAAATCATATATAGTAAGTGATAGCATCTCATCTCGGGAATACCCATAGGCCTTTAGGGATGATTCATTAGCCCAAACTATTCTCCCATCCGTATCTATGAAATGAATAATATCGCGCGCGTTTTCGAGAAGAATTTGGTACCGCTTAAGTATCTCCTCATGTTCTTTCTGTGTTGTAATGTCTTCTACAGCCAACAAAACCTGTTTTTTGCCCGATATAGTTACCGGATTAAAACCAAACCTAAACCAAATATTTTTTTGTTTATTACCATGCATGATTTCATATTTGTTTATCAAACCTGTAGTAGGCATATCCCCTTCAATAGCCTTATCAATGGCTTTCTTGATTTTACAATGTTCATGTCCCCCACATTGGCCATATCCTTTTTCAAGACCCTTAACACATGCAATTCCTTCCCCAAAACTCTTGTCTATAACATCTACCAAGTTTTTGTTTATCATATTCAAAAAATACCTGTTTGCTAATTGAATCCTCGCATCTTTATTTAAAATTAACATACCTATGGGAGCTGTTTCAAAGGCAGCTTTAAAATTATTTCTTTCTCTTTCCAGCTCCTGTTCAATTCTGCTAAGTCTTGATATATCACGAAATACAATAACAACACCTATTATGGGATTGGTTGCATTTTTTATAGGGGAACAACTGGCGGATATATATCTACTTGTGCCATCATTTGAAATTAAAACGGTGCCCTTTACTAGCCCAATGGATGTTTTAGCCCGAATTACCCTGTCGATAGGGCTTTCCAAATATTTACATGTATCAGCATCCACAATGTTAAATACATCATTAAAATTTTCCTGTCTGGCCCTATCAAATTTCCAACCCGTCAGTTCCTCTGCAACTGCATTCATATAAAATATATTTCCCTTTGTATCAGTGACAATTACCCCATCCCCCATACAGGACAAGGTTTTTATTAAAAGTTCATTTTCCCTTTCCTCTAGAATTGTTTTCATTTCCGCACCCCCGGCTCCCGCTCCCTAACCCGATTAGACCACAATTTACACAATATTTTGGGTATATCTACAAGGGGTAATTGTTTTTCTACCGCCCCTATGCTAAAGGCTGCCTTGGGCATACCATAGACTACAGAAGATTTTTCGTCTTGGCCTATTGTTTTCGCACCTTTTTTTCTCATAGCAAGTAATCCCTTTGCGCCGTCACAACCCATTCCTGTGAGAATTATACCTATAGCATATTCTCCTGCTTCCTCCGCCACCGATTGAAACAATACATCAACCGATGGGCAATGCCCGTTTACCTTTTCCCCCCTGAAACATATAGCCTTATATCTATTGCCCACTCTTTTAATCTTCATATGTTGATCACCGGGAGCCACCAGGACTTTTCCCTGCTCCACATAATCTCCCGTCTCGGCTTCCTTAACAACGAAATTTGTAAAATTATTCAACCTTTCCGCAAACATATAAGAAAACACCGGGGGAATATGTTGCGTAACAACAATACCCGGTATATTGACAGGAAGGGATTTCAATAAACTGTAGATTGCCTCAGTTCCGCCTGTTGAGGCACCTATGGCAATAATTTGTCTTTTATTAATATGTTTTTGTTCAGCACTTATGGCCAACAGGGGGTTGCCTATTTTTGTTTGTGATACATTTGAACTATCGGCAATCTTAATTTTTTCTATCAACTCAGTGATAAAATTCTCTACACTTTTAACAGACTGCATGTCGGGTTTAATTACAAAATCAACGGCTCCGGCATTAATTGCGTCGAATACGGCTTTACTAACAGTGGTAACCATAATAACAGGTAGGGGGTATTGTGGAATTAACTGTCTGACAAATTCAATACCATTCATCCTGGGCATTTCTATGTCACATATCATTACGTCAGGGTTATATTTGAGTATCTCATCCCTAGCCTCAAAGGGATTGGCTGCCTTGGCTATAACTTTTATCTGGGGGTCTGAAGAAATTCCCCTACTTATTATTTCTCTTGAAACAGCGGAATCGTCTACAATTAAAACCTTTATTCTTTTTCCGGTCATTTCCCCACGGCCTTTCCATAAATAATTATAGATAAACAACCTGACTATTCTTTTCTGTATATAGACGGTGCCACATATTTATATTTGGTTTTAGTTCTGTCTATATATTCAGAATGTCCGATAAAAAGATAACCACCATATGATGTCATATCATAAAATTTTTCTATTAATTCGTTTCTGGTCTCCCTATCAAAGTATATCATCACATTCCTACAAAATATAACATGAAATTTCTTCCTGAATGGGAATGTTTCTTCCATAAGGTTGAATTTCCTATATATTACTTCATTTTTTATTTTATCTGAAATAATATAATTTTCGTCATCTATCTTTTTAAGGTAGTTCATTCTCCAAGCAGGTGGCAAAGGCATAATCCTGTTATCATTATAAATACCCCTTCGGGCAACATCTAAAACCTTGGCAGATATATCTGTAGCCAATATTTTTGTATCCCACATGCCTTTGTTCCTGCCGAAAAATTCATCCATAATCATAGCAAGTGTGTAGGATTCTTCCCCTGTAGCACAAGCAGCACACCATATGCGAAGGTCCTTATCTTTTACCGTTTTTTCAAGAAAAGGCATAACGTTGTCCCTGAAATAATAAAAATGAGAGGGCTCACGCATAAAAAATGTATGGTTGGTAGTAATTTTGTCAACCAGGGTAGTTACCGCCTTTCCGGTTTTATCTGAAATAATATAGTCACAGTATTCGGAAAAATTTTTTATGCCTTCATTTTCAAGAACAGTTCGAAGTCTTCCTGTTACCAAGGATTTTTTTTCCTTTTTCAAGTGAATTCCATAGTTGGCCTTGATATGGCCGCTCAATTGTTTAAATTCCCTTTCTGTAATTGCAAGCATTAGTCTCACCAGCCCTTTTAAGATAATCTAATATGTAAAGCCGCAAAAACTGTAATTTTTAATATTATCCCGGGATGAAGCCGAAAAATCCTATTTTAAATATATTTGGGCTCTCCCGACCTCATCCGGGATTTATATGTATTACCTACACCATAACAAACAATTTAATATTTACCGAATTCTCCATCACTCAATATGATCTGTTTGGGGTTAATTGCAGGTTCCTCCCCGTTTCCCTCTTCCTTTCGAGTTGGCTTTTTATTATTTATAGTATCCAACATTTTTGATACCTCAGGATCCATTTCTTCCGTTTCATTATAGGTTTTTGAAGCACCGTTTGCTTTCAATTTAAACCTTCTCACTTGTTCTTGTAGAAGTTGAGCCTGGCTTGCCAATTCTTCACTGGCAGCCGCACTTTCTTCTGATGTGGCAGAAGTCGTCTGCACAACATCGGATACTTGAATTATACCTTGATTGACCTGTTCTATGCCTGCTGCCTGTTCATTGGATGCTGCCGCAGCTTCCTCTCCCAGGTTAGCTACCCTTGCAATTCTTTCAACAATCTCATTGAGGGCCTTCGCCGTTTCATCGGCAATTCTCATTCCATCCTCGGTTTTTGCTATTGAGCTTTCTATCATTTCCGTAGTTTCCCTGGCAGCATCTGCCGACCTTGCTGCGAGATTCCTCACTTCTTCAGCCACTACTGCAAATCCCCTACCGTGTTGCCCGGCTCTTGCTGCTTCAACTGCAGCATTAAGCGCAAGTATGTTAGTTTGGAATGCAATTTCGTCTATTACCTTAATAATTTTAGAGATATTGCTGGAAGAATCATTAATTTCATTCATTGCTACCAGCATATTTTGCATCTGTTCATTACCTTGC
>JAAZJW010000118.1 GCA_012800145.1 Clostridiales bacterium
CGCTTTTTGTCATTGCTATGAAAGCCCCACATTTTTGTCATCCTGAGACGAACAGGATTAGCTTGACCCGCGAAGGATCTATATTTTACAATAATGCTTTCGTTTATCGTGGTGTGGGTAACACGTATAAATTCTGAGCGTAGCGAAGAGTCTCGTTTTTAGGCCATTTGAGATCCTTCGCTTCGTGCAGGATGACATTTTTCACACAGTCTGACGTACCCAATTTGTCACCTATCATATTTCACTTGGGTTCAGGATAAGGTTATAAAATATCTGAAAAGGGGGCGGGGGATCTACTAGGGACATAGGAAGTACAATCCCCAAAATAACACCCCATAGAAAACTCCATCTTCGCTTTATTTTTTCGGGATATCTTCCGATGCCTCCGACAAACTATTTTTTGTTTTTGTCCGCATAAATAGCCATGGCATCACACATAAATTCAGCTAAACCATCACCAAACTTGTTGATATTGTTGGTGAAGCGCTCATCTTCCACATACATTCGGCCTAGCCCCTTGAATGCATCTAAGGAGTAATGATGGCTGGTATTATGATTTAGAAAATCAAACCATTCCTTAATGGCTGCCTGTGCTTCATCCGATCCTGGTGAAGCGTTTTTTATAACCGACAGCTTCCGGTATATAGCATTCATTTTTCGGCCCATCTCCCTTTGAATGGTTTCACACTTGTTTCCAAATTTGGCGTTTGATTTATCAACTGCTTCATCGCCCCAACGCTTGCGGGCCTCTTCTTCATAAGGGTTATGGCTGAAGTCAAAACCCTCAAATTTTTCTTTGTTGGACATTTGGATCTCTCCCTTTACATATTGTATTGTTCTATCAATTGTAGCAATCATTTTGTTGACGCGTTTGCGTCTTTCAAGGAGCATTTTTCGATGAAGCTGAAGTGCTTCCTGACGGTTGAATGACGGGTTGTTGATAATTTCTTTTATTTTCTTTAATGGAAAATCCAGCTCCCTGAAAAAAAGAATCTGTTGTAACGTCTCAAGATCTTTATCAGAATAAAGACGATAGCCGGATTCGGTTCTTTTCCCCGGGGTTAGTAATCCGATTTGATCATAATAATGTAGTGTGCGCACACTGACACCAACCAAATTTGCGACCTCTTTTACCTTCATATTTCGTGACCTCCCGTGGCTATTATTATAAACTATAACGTAACGTTAGTGTCAACAACTTAGAAGAATTCTTCAGAAAATAGTTGAGGAATTCTTTGGAAAATAGTTTTAGTATATAGGTTTTACTTTAACCTGTTTCTGCAATTTGTTCATAGTTCGTCTCAAACAGGAGAACCGTCAGACTGTGTGAAAAATGTCATCCTGAGCGAAGCGAAGGATCTCAAATGGCCTAAAAACGAGATTCTTCGTTACACTCAGAATGACAAAAAGCGGGAAAGGTGCTTTTTCACACAGCCTGACGTCCCCCTGTTTGTTTTTATGTTTTATTGTCTTATATAAATAAAGGGAAAAGCGGACAATTTGTCGAAAATAGATACATTAACCTAAAAATAATAGGTCAGAGGATAAATGGGAACCCAGATGTTGTGCTGTTAGAACCTCAGACCTCTTGTGTTTACTATAACAAATATAGCATGGGGGAAGACAAATGTTTTCTAAAAAATTCGACAGTGAAAAACTAATATTTAAGGTATTTTCCACGTCTGTTA
>JAAZJW010000119.1 GCA_012800145.1 Clostridiales bacterium
ACATTCGAATATACAATCAAAGCAGGTGACACATTCTTTACACTAGCACAAAGATTTAACACCACAGTAGCTGCCATACAACGTGCAAATCCAAATGTAGATCCTAACAGACTGCAAATAGGCCAGGTAATCTGCATACCGGGCACAGAGCCAACACCACCGGGCAGATGTCCAAGTGGTACATTCGAATATACAATCAAAGCAGGTGACACATTCTTTACACTAGCACAAAGATTTAACACCACAGTAGCTGCCATACAACGTGCAAATCCAAATGTAGACCCTAATAGACTGCAAATAGGCCAGGTAATCTGCATACCGGGCACAGAGCCAACACCACCGGGTAAATGTCCGAGTGGTACATCTGAATATACAATCAAATCCGGCGATACCTTTTTCACACTTGCAAAAAGATTTAACACGACAGTAGAAGCCATACAACGTGCAAACCCGGGTGTAAATCCCAATAATTTGCAGATAGGCCAAGTGATTTGCATACCCAAATCATAACAATCTGAATTCATACTTAGCCTGAATTAAACTCAGCAGTGAAAACCCTTTCTTTTTAAGAAAGGGTTTTCGTTTTTGTACTATTAAATGTACAAGCAGGTGCACAGCAGGGACAGGTTTTTGTGCACAGCAGGGACAAGTTTCTGTGTGCATTCTGGCCAGTGCCCGGGACTAATCCATTATTTACCAGATTAAAGACGAACAGCTTGGAAATAAATGTTGATGTTAAAATTAATTAATATGATACAATTAGGATAAGGTAATCGAAAAGCAGGTGTGATTGCCATCTTAGCAATCTTCCTTTTAAAAGAAACTCCATCCATGAAATGGTTGGAGTCATTCACAAAGATCCCTAATAGTTTTTTGTTACCGGATATATTTTCTAACATCATCCAGGCTATTATATTCAAATATATTATCAATTATAACTTCCAGTGTTGGCACATCCAGTTCCCCTATTCCCCGTTTCAAATCTTCCGATACAAAATCAAATTTTCTGGTTAAAAGTTTTATGGCAGTTCTTGCAAGCGCCCTTGTTTCCCCTTTTTCCATTCCTTTTTCCATTCCTTTTTCCATTCCTTTTTCCATTCCTTTTTCTATCCCTTTTTCCATTCCTTGTATAAGCCCTTCTTTCCTAAATTTTTCAGCTAAGGTCATAATTATTTCACTCCCTTCCGGATAGGTGGTTTCAATCTTCCTAATCAATCCATCATAATCATGCTTTGTAAAATCCGTTCTTGTTCCAAACACATACCTTATCAGAATTTCGAAGTACCCTAAACCCGTTTGTTTATCTTCTAATTGTTGAAGAAGTATAGCTGCTTCTAATAATATTTCTAAAATGGATCCAATTCCTCTTCTTTGTATATCCCTCATTATCTTTATTGTTATTATATTTCTAACTTCACCTTTTATTTCTTTATCGGTAAAGTTTGAAAAATCATAAAGTAAATATCTATAGTTTGGAATAAATAATTTAATGTCCTCTGGTAATTTATTGTATTCTAAAATCATATTTTCTAGTTTAAGGCCTATATTCCAGTTATCTTTTCCATGATATATTACGAGTGGGATAATTACAGGTAGACAGCCCAATTCTTTGATTTTTCTTTCCCATATTCTGACCATATACTTTAGTAATTGGAAGGCTATATCCCTGCTTGGGTAGGATTTGTGTTCGAAAAGCATGTACACATATCCTTCTTTATTATCGATTCTTGCCTTAAATAGTAAATCTGAAAAGCTTTCTTTAAATTCCTCATCTATATGGCTGTCCCTTTGAGGTTCCAATGTATCTACATCTACCAAATCTATAAGACTTTGGGGCAAATAGTTATTTAGGAAATCTTTAGCAATGGTTATATTACCAAAGGTATTCTTGAAGAATCTATCATGAGCATTTTGTATTTTCATTTTATCACCTTTTTCTTATCTATATTATATCTTATTTCAAGTTTTCGTAAAACTGAATTTATTGTCATTGGCAGAAAAGTAATTCAGGGAGATATGTTATAAAATCCACACCGGAACCTGTTCCCACCGTGCATCCAAAGTAAACATAAATTTAAGTCACGGTCACAGTCAAAATTTATATGGCGTGGAATTTTCCCCGGTTAACACATTATCCCTGTTTGCAAAATCTAATTTGTTTTATAAACTAAAAACACTCTTCGGTTTGGCGCAATGACCGATTAGAAGGGTTAATCAACTGGAATCGGTTCTTCTTTTTCTTTTTTGTTTCAAAATCCTAAAAACGTGATAAAATAATGGTAGAAAAAAATAAATCCGGGGAAGGCCATAAGGAATTTGAAGAAGATAAATCATCCGTATCAGATATTAAAGCAAAGACAGAGAAAGGGGACTTGGAAAAAGAAGTAGCAAGAAAATACAACCTGAATATCCGCCAAGCTAAAGACGCGGTAGAAAATGCAAGACAAATAATACAATCACAAAAAAAATTAGTTAAAATAAATCATGACAATTA
>JAAZJW010000120.1 GCA_012800145.1 Clostridiales bacterium
CTGAGACGAACAGGATTAGCTTGACCCGCGAAGGATCTATATTTTACAATAATGCTTTCGTTTATCGTGGTGTGGGTAACACGTGCAAATTTCTGAGTGTAACGAAGAATCTCGTTTTTAGGCCATTTGAGATCCTTCGCTTCGCTCAGGATGACATTTTTCACACAGTCTGACGACCCACCCACGGGCAGACAGAGTCGTCTGCCCCTACTATCCCAGATGACAGGGTAGGAATTGTGCCTTTTCACACAGTCTGCCATCCCTTTGTCCCACTTTTATCTGTTCAAGTATTCAATCAAGGCCTTTTCCATTTCATCCTTATGTTCAATTCTGTTGATTTGGTTGCGAAGGTTTGCGGAGTCCCTCAGTCCTTTTACATACCAAGCAATATGTTTTCTCATCTCTATGATTCCGATACGTTCTCCTTTATATTTAACTGCCAATTCCATGTGTTTTAATGCCATATTTATCTTTTCTTTAGGATCAGGCTCCGGAAGTAATTCACCCGTTTTCATGTAGTGTATTAACCTTCTGAACAACCAGGGATTGCCTCGGCTTCCCCTGCCAATCATAATCCCGTCACATTTGCTCTTGTCCAACAATTCTATTCCATCTTCCGCTGTAAACACATCTCCGTTGCCTATTACGGGAATATTTAAGGCTTGTTTTACCTCTTTTATAATATCCCAGTCAGCCTCGCCTGAATAGAATTGTTTTCCGGTTCTGCCATGGACAGTTACCGCTTTTGCACCACTCTGTTCTATAGCTTTTGCAAGTTCAACCGCATTGATACAGTTTTCATCCCAACCTTTACGTATTTTAACCGTAACAGGTTTTATACTTTCTTTGACAACTGTCTCCACAATCCTACAGGCTAGATTAATATCCCGCATGAGAGCACAGCCATCCCCATTTTTAACTATTTTAGGGGTAGGGCATCCCATGTTTATATCTAATATAGCATTTTCTCTGTCATTAAGTATATAGGCAGCTCTGCCCATAATATCGGGATCCGAACCGAATATCTGCAGTGCGACAGGTTTTTCATCGGGATGAATTTCTAACAGTTTTTCAGTTTTTTTGTCCCCGTAATACAGTCCCCTGGAACTTATCATTTCCGAATATACCATCCCGCAACCCATCTCTTTGCATATGAGTCTGAATGGGAGGTCTGTTATTCCGGCCATGGGGGCCAGAAAAACAGGGTTTTCTGAAATTATATCAGTTATTTCCATATTTTCACCTTTATACTGGAACGATAGTTTAGCAATGGTTTAACAATGGTTTACTCCTACAATTGCTTCATCCTCCGGTCCTCCTTGTTGCGCTCGTAAATAATATTCAATCCCTCTAGGGACAAAAATCGATCCACTATGTCTATACATACAGCTTCATTGACAACAAAGGTTACAAACCCGCCGGTGGCAACCACCTTGACGGACTTGTCCCTGATTTCCGCCTTCATCTTTTTTACTATGTATTCTACTAAACCTGCATAGCCGTATATTATACCTGCTTGCATACTGTTGATAGTGTTTTTGCCTATTACCCTTCTGGGTTTAACCAGCTCCACCTTGGGCAATTTTGCTGCCTTTTCAAATAATACGTCACTGGAAATTTTAATACCCGGTGCGATTGCCCCGCCCAAATATTCACCTTTTTCAGATATTACACAGAATGTTGTGGCAGTACCGAAATCCACTATTATTAAGGGACCGCCGTATTTCTCATAGGCGGCGATTGCATTGACAATCCTGTCTGCCCCAACCTCTGCCGGGTCATCGTATTTTATATTTATGCCCGTTTTAATACCGGGCCCTACTATCAACGGTGTTATATTGAACAATTTCCTTATTGCTCTTTCCAAGGAATACATAATATTAGGCACCACAGAGGCTATAACAACATCTTTAATATCCTTGATATTTAAATTATTATACTGAAAAAATTGATAGATAAGTATTTGATGTTCATCAGATGTCTTATTTTTATCCGTAGAAATCCTCCAGAAATCTACAAGTTCTTTGCCCTTATAAACACCCAATACAACATCAGTGTTTCCTACATCGAGAACTAAAATCATCTGTTCACCCTCTTGATCAATCTATTTTATAGCCCTTTAATCCCTTCATTATCATATACACTATGACCGAGGAGATTATGGCTTCCGCAGTTCCGTTCAGGGCAGCAACACCGGCAACCGCGGCAAGAGGTAAATACCCCCTCAAATAGATCATGGACAATACCCCGACAGTATTGGTTAATGTACCCAAAATGGCCGCAACCACCGGTTGCCCGGACGCTTTATAGGAAAAATAACATACAGGCCCTATAAGGAGCCTGGGAAATACAGCCACTAAGGGATCTGTAAAATAGGGAGAGCCTGCCCTTAAAAAACTGCTCACCCCGAATATTAACCCTACCATGGTACCTACTATGGGCCCTCCCAAAATGGCACCGATGATGACAGGTATGTGCATAGTGGTCGCCTCGATACCGAGCCAGGGTATGGGTATGTATCCTATGGGAGTCATACTCAGCACCACCGAAAACGCACCTAACATACCTATGATTGCTACCTTTTTTGTTGATATTTTCATATCTCCAATCAATTCTTACACCTCCGTTCCAGCTCCTGAAGGATGCCGGACAATTTAATTTTTTAATAACCTTTGGAAACAGTCTAGCTCAAAACGCGATGCTAGCCGTTTTACCTATATATACCCTTCTTCTCCCCTGATGGAAACCTCACCCGACATGACAGATTCACTGCTGCCGTCTTCCAACTCTACCAATAACAACCCTTCATCGTTTATATCTATGGCCTTTCCCTTCTTTTCTGTTTTGCCTTGTATAACCCTGATGTTTTTCCCCAGTACAGCAGAATAATTTTTGACTATGGACAAAACCCTGCCTAGGTTCAGGTTCTCAATATAGTCATTATATAGGGTTTCGAAATTCCTTAAGATGTCTATCAGAAGATACCTGCGGTCTATTTTATTACCGCTTTCTATAAACAACGAAGTAGCTTTCTCTTTTATTTCATCCGGAAAATTATCCATGTTTACGTTTATTCCGATACCTATAATAATGTAACTGATTTCGTTTAATTCTCCGGCCATTTCGGTTAAAATACCGCATACCTTTTTCCCGTTTATAATGATATCGTTAGGCCATTTAATCAGAGCATTAAGCCCTGTCAACTTCCTGATGGATTCACATACGGCCGCAGCCGCTATTTGTGTCATTTTTATACCTTCTCTGGGGGGAATATCAGGTTTTAAAATTAGGCTCACCCAGATGCCTGTTCCCTTGGGGGAAACCCATCCTTTGCCTCTTCTTCCCCTTCCCAAGGTCTGCTTTTCGGCTAAAACAATGGTTCCATCCTCCAGTTGGCCAATCTCTTTTTTGGCATAACTGTTAGTGGAATTGATACTTTCAAAATAAACCACTTGTTTTCCTATAGTATTATCGCCGAGAAGTATTTCTATTTCCCCGGGCAGGAGTTTGTCTTCCGTTTCTAAAAGTCTGTATCCTTTTCCCGGTGTTGTTTCTATAATATACCCTTCTTTTTTTAATATATTTATATGTTTCCATACTGCCGTACGGGATATTCCCAGGTTTTTGGCCAACATTTCTCCGGATATGTAGTTTTCTTTGTTTTTGTATAATTCGCCCAGTATTTTATTCCTCATTATTGTACTCCTTCAGCCATGTGAAGCATGGGAACAGTTCCAAGCGGGAGACCAAAGGTCTCCCCTACACTCCGGAAGTCGGGCATCGGCTCCAACCAAGGGCAGACAGGGTCGTCTGCCCCTACCGTCCGGAAGTCGGGCATCAGCTTGCCGGTGTGCCGGATCATCTAGAAGCCGATTCATTTTCGCATTCACGGTTTCATCCCGACCAACTGTCCCCTGACCAACAGACTAACCGAATAACGATAACAGCACACCTGCTGCCACGGCAGAACCTATTACTCCCGCCACATTAGGTCCCATTGCATGCATCAATAGAAAGTTTCCGGGATTTTCCTCTTGACCGACAACCTGGGAAACCCTGGCCGCCATGGGTACCGCAGAAACCCCCGCCGAACCTATAAGCGGGTTAATAGTACCACCGGATAATTTATTCATTACCTTTGCTAGCAACACTCCCCCGGCTGTGCCTATACCGAAGGCAACCACACCGAGAACAATTATTTTAATTGTTTCCGCCCTTAAAAACTGTTCCGCACCGGCAGTTGCACCGACACTCAGACCCAGTAATATAGTGACTATATTTATAAGCTCATTTTGAGCTGTTTTAGATAATCTCTCCGTTACACCACATTCCCTGAACAGGTTGCCAAGCATTAACATACCTACTAAGGCTGTTGCACTCGGTACTATTAAGGCAACTATAACGGTTACCATTATGGGGAAGACAATCTTTTCAGTCTTGGACACTTCCCTCAATTGTTCCATTTTGATTTTTCGTTCCTCTTTAGTTGTGAGCGCCCTCATAATGGGGGGCTGAATAATCGGAACGAGGGCCATATAGGAATAGGCCGCAATTGCCACAGGCCCTAATAAGGCAGGTGCCAACTTAGAAGTTAAAAATATTGCCGTAGGTCCGTCCGCTCCACCTATAATTCCTATAGATGCCGCCTGCTTGGCTGTAAATCCGAGCAAAACCGACCCGATAAATGTAGCAAATATCCCTAACTGTGCCGCAGCTCCCAAAAATAAACTCTTCGGATTAGCAATCAACGGGCCGAAATCCGTCATTGCACCGACACCCAAAAATATTAAAGGAGGGAAAATTCCCAGTTTTATTCCGGAATTATAAATATAATACAACAATCCCCCCGGGGAATCTGCTTTTCCGGCTTCCATAATTCCCGCAAGAGGCAGGTTAGCCAGCAACATACCGAACGCTATCGGGATCAACAGCAACGGCTCGAATCCCTTTGCAATCGCCAGGTAAACCAATAAACACGAGACACCTATCATAAGCAATTGGCCAACCGTCAAACTTACAAAACCTATGTTTCCTAAAAAATCTACAATTATATCGACCATCTTGCATCCCCTTCCAATTGTTCTAGGTGCTTTTATTATTCAAGAGACACCAAAACATCCCCGCCATTCACAGATGCACCCTGAGCAACATGAACAGATGCAACAACTCCATCGACAGGAGCCAAAATTTCATTTTCCATTTTCATAGCCTCTAAAATTATAAGTACATCTCCGGCTTTTACTTCTTGGCCCTCTTCAACGCTTACCTTCCAGATATTCCCCGGCATTGGTGCTTCTATAATTGTAGCACCCTCCGGAACTGCAGCAGGAACCGATTTGACCACCGGTGCCGACTCCACTTGTTTAGCCGGTGCCGGTTTTGGCGCAGATGCTTCCGGCTTAGCTACCGGTGCCGGAACCGTATTCGATGATGCGTTGTTTGCAACCTCCTCCACTTCCACCTCATAAGAAACACCGTTTACTGTTATGTTAAATTTCCTCATCACATAATTCCTCCTTAATAAACAATAGAATTATAATACTTAAGGCCGGAAGACCCTTAGTTAGAGTGTATTGTTGATTTGTTCTATCCTGCCCATTTTTGCCCATATAGGTGTTGAATCTCTTGCCCGTTTAATACTTTTAACAACAACGTCCTGTGCAGGAACATGAAGGCTCGCAGCTACAGCCGCCACTATAACCGCCACAAGTTCTGTATCATACACAGTATTTTCTTCTTCATATACGGGTTCTTTGTCCTCCAAGTCTACTGTTTCGTCTGCACTGAGCCCTGACTCAACTGTTTCTTCGGTTTCCTGCACCTTATTTAATAACATCTCCATAATAATAACAGCAAAATATAATACAGCCAAAGCTATAAATACTATAACCAATCCCAAGACAGTTACCTGAATACCTGCCAGAAATTTTTCTACCATAGTCATAGTTTCAATAGAAAATTTCATTTTCCCCAACAAATCCATTGTTTATCACCTCACTTCCGAAAGTCGGAAATCCCGGCTATTAGCCGAACAGGCAGAATGCCGGTATGCCGATACATCGGATTTTATAACGGCAAGTTACCATGTTTTCTGGCCGGTCTTGATTTCCTTTTACTTGCAAGCATATTTAAGGCATCCGCTACCCTGAATTTTGTAGTGGAGGGTTCTATGATATCATCAACAAAACCCCTTTCCGCAGCCCTGTAGGGTGTAGATATCTCCTCTTTATACTGTTCAATCTTTTCAAGTCTGGCGGATTGGGGATCCTCAGATTCCGCAATTTCCTCCTTAAATATAATGCTGGCCGCACTTTCAGGTCCCATTACGGCAATTTCCGCCGTCGGCCAGGCAAGTACCATATCCGCACCCAAGTCCTTACTGCACATGGCTATATATGCACCCCCATAAGCCTTTCTAACTATCAAGGTAACCTTCAGCACCGTTGCTTCCGCATATGCATAAAGCAGTTTTGAGCCATGGCGAATGATTCCGCCATATTCCTGTTCCGTTCCGGGTAGAAATCCGGGTACGTCCACTATGGTTACTATGGGGATATTGAAACAATCGCATGTTCTGACAAACCTTGCAGCCTTATCGGAAGCATTAATATCCAAACAGCCTGCCAATACACTGGGTTGATTTGCAACAATCCCTATGGATTGCCCGTTAATGCGCACAAAACCTGTAATAATGTTTTGAGCATAATACTGTTGAACCTCAAAAAATTCTCCATCATCAGC
>JAAZJW010000121.1 GCA_012800145.1 Clostridiales bacterium
ATTAATAATATTCCAAGTAGACCTGTAGGCTAAATACAGCCTTATGGTGTAGTGGCGAAGTGGATGCGCCTTAAAGAATAAGGATATATCATCAAACTTCTTTAGAGGCTCCATCTATAAAATAGTTGGAGTTATTCACAATATTCAGATATGGTTTAGAATTTTCTACATTTGTATTTCATTTATAATTACTCTTTTGTCTTCGTTACAATTCGGGCAATA
Source organism: Clostridiales bacterium (assembly GCA_012800145.1). Classification (GTDB taxonomy): domain Bacteria; phylum Bacillota; class Clostridia; order Peptostreptococcales; family Natronincolaceae; genus JAAZJW01. The sequence goes on from JAAZJW010000121.1 coordinate 223, forward strand.
AAAAAGATGAACGCATCTGTTGTGTTCTACTCCATCTGCCTGCCGGATTATGCGCTTATCCAAATATGGACTGTAAGCATCAAAATAATCCTGTACGGCACTTCCTGCTTCCATCTGACTGCCGCAATCCGGACACCTTATTGTATAATTCGCCAGCCCATTGCAGATAGGACAAACCCAGCCCATAAAAATCCTCCTCTGTACTTATAAGTATTGTATGTTATTTTTTTAAAAATAAACAGATAATTTTGTACCATAAAATGCTTTTTATTGCTGCAATATACATATATATAAATGTATATTTTTTTATTCTATGGAATAAACATGGGTTATACGAATAAATGGACTAGGTTGTTTGTGAAGGGGGTCAGATATTGAAAAAGTCGTCTTTTATTTATGGAACGATTTTGCTGATTGCAGTTAATTTTTTAACCAGATCCTTGGGATTTGTATATAGGATTGCACTCTCGCGCTTAATAGGAGCGGAAGCAATAGGTTTGTACCAAATGGTATTCCCCCTTTTAATGTTGCTTATAACTATAACAACTGCGGGAATCCCTGTTGCGGTATCCAGTCTTGTTGCCAGGGAAAATTCTCTGAGCAATAGGGAAGGGGTATACAAAGTGTTGACCATAGCGCTTTGTATTGGGGGGATTCTTTCATTGATTATATCCATATTAGTGTCTCTTAACATAAATTTTATAGTTAACCAAATATTAAAAAATAAATCCATATATTATCCATTTTTATATGCGATCCCAGCAATAAGCCTGATAACATTTTCCAGCATATTAAGAGGGTTTTTTTACGGTTTAAAAGATGTAGCACCCCCGGGCAACGCCCAAATCGTGGAACAACTTGTTCGTATAGCATTCGTGCTGTCCTATTTGGTTTATAAAAAACCATCCAACCCTATACTGGCAGCTGTAATAGGGATTATAGGGATTTCCCTGGGGGAATTTTTTGGATTAGCGTATTTAGTACTTAAGTTTAACCTTAAAAGATTAAGCCCTAAAAAATATTTTCTAAAGGTATACTCCGCCTCCTCGATTGGAATAGCCTGCAGCATACTCTATATTTCCACACCTATAACTATAGGTAAATTGGTTTCTGTACTTATACAAACAGCAAATTCTATTTTAATACCTCAAAGATTAACCATCGCAGGTTATACAAACCCCGAAGCAATTCAAATCTTTGGTAAGATAACCGGCATGGCAATGCCCCTATTATTTCTTCCGTTTACAGTTACATCTGCTTTAGCGGTTAACATAATTCCGGATATATCAGAACAAATAGCCATAAATAATATGGGTGATGTCGGCTCCCAATCTAATTTAGCAATAAAATTGACACTACTGGTGGCTATCCCGATAACCCTTATATATGTCATTTTTGGTGGACATATTGCACAACTCGTCTATAACCAGCAAGACGTAGGAAAATATTTAACCATAATGAGTTATTCAATAATATTTTTATGTATGCAACATACCTTGTCCGGTATTTTGCATGGTATGGGAAAACAGGTAATGACTACAATTAACTATCTGCTTGGGATACTAATCCAGCTTTATTGCACATATTTTTTAATCCCCAATCCCAAATATGGCATAAATGGCTTTTTTATCGGGCATATTCTCTCAGCATTTGTAATCTTTGTGCTAAACATGATTACCTTAAGGAGAACAATCGGTAAACAGCTCTCTTTTTTGAGACCTGTAATTAAGTCAATTATATGTTCTGTTTTCATGATAGTATTGATATTTTATGGCTATAAAGTAGCTTACCAAATTACCGGTAGTAACCCCTTGAGCACCCTATTTGCCGCAATATCAGGTTTTATATTATATTTAATTTTATTGTCTATGACTAAAGCTCTGGATGTCAAATCAATTATAAGAACCTTTCCATTGCCGAAACGTTAAAATAATATATAAATCCTATAAAGTTCCCTGGAAAACTAAAATTATGTTTGATTTGTTATTTATATTTTTATAAAAAAATAAATCTTCCGATACCGAAAGATTCACAAAATAAATCCAAGATGCCGTTAACCTTAAAATTCACATCCTAGCCCTTCTCCAAGGTGGGTGATACATTTTATTCTTTCGAAGTCCACTC
>JAAZJW010000122.1 GCA_012800145.1 Clostridiales bacterium
ATGATCCCACCTATAATACCCTTCTTTTTATAACCCACAAAGGTTGCAGTGTTTACGGTGATGGCCCCCGGCGTAAACTGGCTTATGGCAAAACAATCGATAATTTCCTCGTCGTCGAACCATCCCTTTTTTTCCACAATTTCTCTCTGTATAACCGGAATCATTGCATAGCCGCCACCGAAGGTAAGCGCTCCTACACGAAAAAACATGATAAATAGTTCCAAAAGTTCTGTCATATATCTTCACCCCTTTTTAGTTCCCCTCTATTCCCTCATAAATATTCCTGCAGTTATCTATGATTGTTACCCCAAAATAATGATAATAATAAAAAATAAATAGGAGAATCCTCTCCTACCTCCATATCCGAACATTCTATTTCTCTTTTGTTTAGAGCCATGATTTATTATATCAAATTTTATTTATTTGAAAAACAATAAATTAGAAGTCTTTTGATTTTGACTATTATAACACATTTATCAAAAAAATACGAAAAGCTCATCGTTACCTCGCCCTTCGTATTTTATGACACCCCAAGGTTTTAACTGATTTTGTTGATTGTTTTTTATAATCCTCTCAAGAACACTCCATCCTAAACAAAAGTGCAGGGTGAAGTGAATGTACCAAAAAGAATAAGGCTGATTTAGCAATTTTCTTTTAAAAAGAAGCTCTATCCATGAAATGGTTGGAGTCATTCACTAAATGCTTATTCATCGATACAATTGATCAACTTATTTAGCCAACAACCGTTCCCCTTTTTCAGTAATCATAATGGTTTTTATCGGCATTTTATCACATGATTTAGAATGGGGACAACTTTTGCACCCCACATCGCATTTAATTCCTCTGACATCTTCCTTGATATAACCCATACGGATCAGCTGTTCAAAGCCTTCTTCTATTAATTCCTCTGATATTTTCAATTTTTTAGATATTTTGGATTTAGATATATAATTCGATTCTTTAATAACAACCAGTAATTCCTTTAACACAATACCATCCCCTTATAAACAGAATTCTAGTTAAATCCCAGCAATCTTCCTATTTGAAATATCAAAACCGCCGCCACCCATCCGATAGCAAATGTATAAATCATGGAGAATATTGCCCATCTGACAGAGTGGGTCTCCTTTTTAATTGTGGCTATAGTTGCCGCGCAGGGGGTATACAACAGGGTCATTATCATAAAGGATATAGATGTCAAAGGAGTGAAAGCATTTTGTATTGCAGATATCAGCTCCGTTCCTTCCCCGACTCCGGCGTAAACCATGCCCAAGGTAGTCACTACTGCTTCCTTGGCCGCTATTCCGGAGAACAGCCCCACTGCTGCTTGCCAAGTGCCAAAACCGGCGGGTTTAAATATCGGCGCAATAAATAATCCGATTTTACCAAGAATACTTTCAGCGCCATAAGGCTCTACACCCATTGGCAATACCGCCATAACCCATAAAACAGTAACCACAGCAAATATAACGGTTCCGGCCCTTTTTAGAAATCCGTATACATTATCCCACATGTTCCTCAATACGTTCCTTAAAACAGGTTTCCTGTAGGGAGGCAGTTCCATTATAAAATCAGTTGATTCTCCCTTAAATAAGGTCTTGCTGAATATCTTCCCCATAACCAGCGCAACTAAAATTCCTATAAAATATATGGAAAACAATACTAATCCACCGTTATTCGGAAAGAAAGCTGCAATAAACACCAGATAAATCAGGAGTTTCGCACCGCAGGACATAAAGGGATTGATTAAAATAGCAATCATTCTGTCCTTTTTGCTTTCCAATGTCCTGGTAGCCATTATTCCCGGAACATTACAACCAAACCCCACTATCATGGATATAAATGTTTTTCCCTGAAGACCCAGTTTCCTCATTATATTATCCATTATATAAGCAGCCCTGGCCATATATCCGCTATCTTCCAATATTCCTATTAACATATATAAAACCAGTATCAATGGTATGAACTCGATTATGGCTCCGATACCGCCAATGATCCCCTCTGTGGTAAAGGCTATTATCCATGCCGGAGAATTGATATTAACAAGGAAGACCTCTATGGAATGGCCTATAATATCTACCAAGGTTTCCATAAACCCTCCGAGCCAGTCCTCCCCGATTACAAAAGTCAGCTGAAATAATACAAACATAATCAATATAAAAATGGGCAAACCAAAATATTTATGAATCAGTATCTTGTCTATTTTGTCAGTTATGGTCACTACTTCCTCTTCAGGCCTGATAACGGAAGCCCTGACCACATCATTTACAAATTCATATCTTCTATTTACGATCTCCAGCTCATAATCTACATCATTTTCCTTTATACCCGAAATAA
>JAAZJW010000123.1 GCA_012800145.1 Clostridiales bacterium
CGTATTTTACCGTTAACGGTTTTAGGTAATTCGTCTACAAATTCTATTACCCTTGGATATTTATAGGGTGCTGTTGTCTTTTTAACATGATTCTGCAAATCTTTAATAAGTTCCTCAGATGGTTCATAACCGTTAAGAAGAACTATAGTTGCTTTGACACAAAATCCTCTGACCGGATCGGGTATGCCCGTCACGGCTGATTCCAGAACCGCCGGATGTTCGGCAAGGGCGGACTCAACCTCAAAGGGACCGATTCGATAGCCCGAAGATTTGATTATATCGTCGTTACGCCCGATGTACCATAAAAATCCCAACTCATCGCAATAGGCGGTATCTCCGGTGTGATATAGACCATCATGCCAGGCTTTTTTGGTAGCCTCTTCATCCCGATAATAACCCATAAACAAACCCTTTGTTTTACTTTCCATACTTTCGGCTCTGACACAGATTTCGCCTGTTACTCCGGGGTCCACCTCTTTCCCGTCCTCATCAACAACCACGAGTCTGTAACCTGGAGTAGGAAGACCCATTGAGCCCGGTTTCGGCTGAACCCAGGGGTAGAGTGTGGAACAGCAAAGCGTCATTTCAGATTGTCCGAATCCTTCAAAAATACGCAGCCCCGTTGCCTGTTTCCATTTATTATAGACCTCGGGATTCAAGGCCTCCCCCGCTGTGGTACAATGTTTTAAGGCAGACAAATCATATTTTGATACATCCTCCTTAAGCATAAATCTATATATAGTCGGCGGGGCACAAAATGTGGTAATCCTGTATTTCTCCAGCTTCTCTAAAATATCCGCACCGCTGAAGACATCAAAATCATAAGTAAAAACTGCCGATTCCGCAAGCCACTGACCATAAAGTTTCCCCCAGAGGGATTTCAACCAGCCTGTATCGGAAACGGTAAAATGCAAACCTCCCGGCTGGGCACGGTGCCAAAAAACACCGGTGGTAATATGACCGAGTGGATAGGCATGGTCATGGGTCACCATTTTAGGGTAACCCGATGTGCCCGATGAAAATGCCATTATCAGGATATCGGAAGACTTGGTAGCCTCTTCTCCTGTCGGCCTCTGCCAATTTTCAGAAGCCGCTTCTATCCCGGCCTCGAAATCAAGCCAACCCTCCCCGGCTGCTTTCCGCCTGGCAACCGCTTTGATTTTCACTGTGGGACAATCGGGATGCGCCTCATCGAAATGCTCGGTACAATCACCGTCACCTGTAATGACAGCCATTTTAATCCCGCCTGACTGGCAACGATAAACATAATCCTTGGCGGTCAACAGATGGGTAGCTTGGACAGCGACGGCCCCCATTTTATGCAGTGCTAAAATTGCATACCAAAATAAATAGCTTCTTTTTAAAACTAACAGGACAAAATCTCCTTTTCGTATTCCCAACGATTTGAAATAGTTAGCGGTTTTATCTGTCCAGCGCTTCATTTCGGCAAAACTGATCCTTTTTTCTTCCCCGTCTTTGCTGACCCAAAGCATTGCCAGACTTTCCGGCTTTTCCGTTGCTAACTTATCTAAGACATCGTAGGCAAAGTTGAAGTCTTCCGGACATTGAATGGAAAAATTTCTATATAAATCCTCTAGGGTAGCGTAATCATCACGATTTCGACCGATATATTTTTCATAAATAAGCATAGATGTTCACTCCTTTATTTCATAACAACTGCTAAAAACTTAGCCGGTTTTTCGCCATGGGCTCTCATAGCATGGGGAACCGAAGAATCGAAATAGATACTGTCGCCTTCCCCAAGCGTGTAAACCATTTCTCCCAGGTAAAGCTCCATACAACCGGAAAGTATATAATTAAATTCCTGGCCCTCATGAGAATGACGCTGGGGTATTATTTTGACATTAGGTTCAACGGTCACCAGGAAAGGTTCCGCTTTCTTATTACGAAAGGTAAAAGCTAAATGTTTGTAATCATAGGCCTTACGACGGCTAATATCATAACCCCCGCCTGCCCTAACAACACAACAGGTTGAAAGCTTAGGTGTCTCCCCGCTGATAATATCCAAAACATCGACACCCAAAATGCCGGCAACATTATATAAAAAACTGAATGAAAAGTCCTTTTCACCGGCTTCATATGACAGGTAATCCTCAAGCGGGACCTCTAACATCTCTGCTATTTTCTCAGGTTCAAAACCTGTTGATTCTCTAAGCATTGATAAACGTGCACCCATCTCCTTGAATTGTTTGTTCATATGGATACTCTCCTTTCTATAGGGATAATTATAACCTATCCCCGCCCGGTTTTAAAGCAATTTCTTGATTTGAAGCAAACAGGGGGACGGTTCTTCTGTTTGACAATTATTTTAAAATAAAAAAATCCTGAAGGGATTCTATTGTCAAACAGAAGAACCGTCCCCCTGTTTGCCCCCCTGTTTGCCGAGGAACCGTCCCCCTGTTTGCTTTTGTTCAAATCAAGAAATTGCTTTAAAACCGGGCGGGGATAGGTTATAATTATCCCTATAGAAAGGAGA